>JAYTXV010000444.1:0-1759 GCA_043742805.1 Caulobacteraceae bacterium
GGGTGTTGCATTATCCGCCGCAGGACGCGTCCGAAGGGAGGCAGATCGACCCCACCCAGATCGGCATCGGCGCGCACAGCGACTATGAGAGCCTGACCATCCTGGCCCAGGACGACAACCGAGCGCTGCAGGTTTCGGACGGCAATGGCGGCTGGCTTTGGGCCGATCCCAGACCTGGGATGTTCGTGGTCAATATCGGCGACCAGATGGCCCGCTGGACCAATGACCTGTTCAGCTCGACCCTACACCGGGCGATCAATCTGACGGGCCGCCGTCGTTATTCGATCCCGTTCTTTTTCGGGCCCAACCCGGACGCCGTCATCGCGCCCCTGCAAGGCTGCGCCGGCCCGGACCGGCCGGCGCTCTATGAGCCGATCGGCGCGGGGGAGTATTCACGGGTGAGGGCGGCGGCGAGCTATGGTGGGGGCTATCCCCTGACCAGCGAGGCCTGCGTCTCCTTGCCGCCGGAGCCAGGGTTGCCCGGTGGTATGACAGCCCTTGGCCGGAGCGCCCCTTGATGTGGAGCCGAAGAGGCGGTTTCAAAGGCTGCCGGGACGATGTCGAAGGCCGGTTGACGCGTTAATCTTTCACGTCGCGGGAAATGCAGCCGACCCACCGGTCTATCCGTGGCAGTCACTTCGCCAACGAAAAGTCTGGATTTTCAACCTCGGCGCAAGTGATGCGTCCGAATGCAGCGTGTGACATCCAAGGACAGGAACCGCTCAATGCCGAAGATGAACCTCTTTCCAAACAGCGTCGTAGCGATGAATCCGGCTCCGGGCCTGGCCGCCGACGGCATGATCGTCAACGACATCTCGCCGACTGACCGCACCGAAACCATGCCGCTGCACTTTTCGCTGGCGATGCCCGCCGCCCTCGCCGAGGACCCCGAACAACGCGTCGCAAGGGGCGAGGTCGTTCCCTTCACGCCAAAAAGCACAATTACAGGGCCGGGGTGAATTCGACCAAACCGGCGGCCGTCGCGGCGGCCACCGGCCCAGCCGATAGATTACGGTCTGGGCGAACGTCCTGACAATTGCCCGATAGCGCGGCGCCGATGACGATTTTATGTCGGCGCGGGTGGTTAGCGGGTGCGTCATGCCGCACTGCACACTAAAATGGCATTGGGCGTGAGTCGAACGGCAAAGCCGTCAGCCACCAGAGGGATTTCATTGAACCATTATCGCCAACCGCTTTCCGCCGCCACGTCGGTCCTAGCTCTCACTCTCGCCGCCGGGCTTGGGTTCGCTTTCCAGGCCTCGGCTGCTGAGGAAGCCGCGCCGGCCGCAACAGCCAAGGCCGATACAGCCAAGTCCGATACAGTCGAGCTCAACGAAATTGTCGTCAACGGCATCCCCTACAGGGAAACCGTGCTGCCGACCCGCCTGTCCTCCAGCTCGGTCTATGGCCTCGACCTTAATGTGATGGATACGCCGCGTAACACCACCTTGTTGTCGACGACCCAGTTGGCGACCCTCAATATCCGGGATCCGCGGGCGTTCTCCTATCTGACCGCCAGCAGCTACACCGACTCCTCGTTCGGCACGCCCAATATACCTCGCATTCGAGGACAGTATGCCGATGTATTCTATAACGGCATGCGGTCGAGCTTCACCGAGAACGGCTATGGTGTGCCGTTGAATTTCGATAGTTTCGAGAATATCAGCATCACCAAGGGACCGGCCAGCGTGGTCGATGGGCCAGGGCCGGGTGTCGGCGGACAGGCTGACTTCATCACCAAACGCCCCAGCCTGACTCA
>JAYTXV010000445.1:0-2963 GCA_043742805.1 Caulobacteraceae bacterium
GCCAAATACGGCCCCACCGATCTGGTGGTGGCGCCGTCGGAACCGGCTTTCGCCGACTATCTGAATTTCCTGCACATGGGCGAGGCCACCCTGACCTTCCCCCAGACCATCGTGCTCCGCTACACGCGTCTTGAGCCGCCAGAGCGGCGCGCCACCCAGGCGGCCGACGACTATCGCCTGTGGTTTCTCTCTCGCCTCAAGGCGGCATGCCTGATGACCGGCGACACTTTCGTCTGCGCCGACCGCTTCACCATGGCCGACATCTCGTTCGCCTATGCGCTGCTGCTGGCGGAGACGTTGGGCATGGCCGACTCCTTCCCGGAGAAGGCCAAGATCTACTGGGTATCCATGCAGACCCGCGAAGGTTTCAAGCGCGCCAAGGCGGCTCAGGTCAAGGGTACAGCCGTGGCCATCTAGGGACTGATGTTTTTAGACGGAACAGCTTTAAGCGCACCAACCTTCATATTATGATTCTAGGGCAGAATTTGGATGATATTGTATACCGTCTAAAATCATCATGCGCTTCGCGATTTCCTGGTAATAGCTCATAATGGGCAGTTCCGAGTGACTCGCTCTGTGTATAAGCAAGACGTTTCGCGCGCGGGATATTGATCAAGGCCGGCTTCTTCCGCCTTCGGTCCATGCGTTTGTGCCCGCTGGGCGCTTGGCTCACTTTGTTCGCGACCCAGCTGAGAGCCAATGCCAACCGGCACAAGGCGATGAGATATAGTCGCATGAAGGTAGCCGAGCCCAAGCTGGCGGCCGGCGCTCGCTATCAACCGCAGGCCTTGCGGTTATCCGGGCAGGCTCCTAACGCTCGGCGAGCCGCGCCAGCGCCCAGCCCGCCGCGTCGCGAACGACAGGATCATCATCATCGAGCCTTAGCTGGGCCGAGGGGGCGAGGCTTGGATCGCCGGAATTGCCCACCGCGTAGAGCACGTTGCGCACGAACCGGTCGCGCCCCACCCGCTTGATCGGGCTGGCCGAAAACAGGGCGCGAAACGCCGCGTCGTCGAGGGCCGCCAGATCTGCCAGGGCCGGTGAACGCAGGGCCTCTCGCGCGTGTAGCCCGGCCTCCCGCGCCACGCTGGCGAACTTGTTCCAGGGGCAGACGGCCAGGCAATCGTCGCAGCCATAGATCCGGTTGCCCATCGGCGCGCGGTAGACTTCGGGGATCGGGCCATCGTGTTCAATGGTCAGATACGAGAGGCACGCTCTGGCGTCGAGTTGGTAGGGGGCCGGAAAAGCGTTGGTCGGACAGATGTCCAGGCACGCGCGGCAGGCGCCGCAATGGTCGCCAGAGGGCGCGTCCGGTTCGAGGTCTAGGGTTGTCAGAATGGCGCCCAGGAACAGCCAGGATCCGAACTCCCGCGACACCAGGTTAGTGTGCTTGCCCTGCCAACCCAGTCCGGCCAGAGCCGCCAGAGGCTTTTCCATCAGCGGGGCGGTGTCCACGAACACCTTGACCTCGCCACCGAGCCCCCTGCCGATTGACCCCGCCAGCATCTTCAGCCGGCCCTTGATCAGGTCATGGTAATCGCGGCCCTGGGCATAGACCGAAACGACGCCATCCGAGCGCCGCGCCAGCGCCTCCAGCGGGTTGGTGTCGGGACCGTAGTTCATCCCCAACATGATCGCAGAGCGGGCTTCGGGCCACATTTTCGTCGGATGGCTCCGCCGTTCCGCAGTGGCTTCCATCCATTGCATGTCGCCGTGGCGCCCCTCGGCGATGAACCGGGTCAAGTGTTCAGCGGCGTCCCAGGGCGGCGTCACTGCGGCAATTCCGCTGACGTCGAAACCCTGCAGGCGTGCTTCGTCGCGAATCCAGGCCGACGCCCGGACCGGCGTCGAGGCGAGCCTAGAAGTCGAGGTCGTCATAGAAGCTGGCCGGGGCCAGACCCGGCCAGCGGTCGGCCAACAGGGGACGGAAGGCGGGCCTGGACTTGATCCGCATGTACCAGGTCTTGAGCAGCAGGAAGTCGCGCCAGGGGATATCGCCGAAATAATCCAGCACCGAGATGTTCGCCGCCGCCGCAAAATCGGCCAGACTGAGGCCCCGCCCGGCCAGCCAGTCGCGTTCGTGGAGCAGTCTTTCCATATAGATCAGATGGATGCGCAGGGCGTCCCGGCCCTGGCGCATATTGAACAGGTCGGGCGCGCCCATCTTCAAAAGCCGCTTCTCGAGCTTTTCATGCAGCAGATAGGCGTTCACCTCGTTGTCGAACTTGCGGTCGAACCACTGCATCAGCCGGCGCACCTCGGCGCGGTCGGCGGGGGTCGCGCCCAGGAGGTCGTGCTCGGGCGATTGCTGTTCGAGATGCTCGAGAATGGCGCGGATTTCGCAGACCACCACTTCGTGATCACCGGTGCGTTCCACGAGAACCGGCGTCAGGCCAGAGGGGTTCATCGCCGTGAAGGCGGGCGGCTCTTCCCAATAGCGAACCACCTCGTCGTTGAAGGCCAGGCGCTTTTCGCCAAGCGCCAGCCGCGCCTGGCGCGAGGCCGGGTCGAGCGGAAAGTGATAGAGGGTGCGGACGACGCTCATAGCCACACTCAGCTATAGCCAAAACCGGGTTTCGAACAACGGCCCGGCGCTTCAGGTCTCAAAGGATTCCGAAAAGGCCCCGCCATGCGGCTCCGCGCGCCCCCTCGGATCGGGGTGGATGATGATGTCCGCCGACGGAAACTGGACCAGGATGCGTTTCTCAGCCGCCACCACGATCTGATGAGCGGCCTCAAGCGACAGATCAGGGTCCAGATCGGCGTGCATCTGAATATGGGTGACGGATCCCGAGGCCCGCGTCCGCATATGGTGGACATCGAACACCGACGGGTCATTGAGGACCAGGTCGACGATCCGGGCGCGCGAGGAATCCGGCAGTTCATGATCCAGAAGCTGGTCGGCCGCCTCGCGGAACACGGCGACGGCACCCCACAACAGTACGCCCGCCACGATCAGGGCG
>JAYTXV010000446.1:0-5055 GCA_043742805.1 Caulobacteraceae bacterium
TGGCTGCGCTATGGCGCGCCCGAGAGCCTGGCCTATTACATGTTCCAGTCGCCCCGTTCGGCCAAGCGGCTGTTTTTCGACGTCATTCCCAAGGCCACCGACGAGTATCTGCAGCAGCTCGACGCCTACAACCGCCCGGCGCCGACGGCGAACGAGGGCAATGTCCGGCCGGTCAACCCGCTGGACAATCCGGTCTGGAACATCCACGCCGCCAATCCTCCGGCCAAGGGCTCGCCGGTCAGTTTCAGCCTCCTGCTCAACCTGGTCTCGGCCGCCAACGCTTCCGACAAGACCATTCTCTGGGGCTTCATCAACCGGCTGTATCCAGACGCCACGCCGCAGACCGAGCCCCTGCTCGACCGGCTGGTCGGCTATGCCATCAACTATTACGAAGACTTCGTCCGCCCGGCCAAAAAGTTCCGCCCGCCCGACGAGCGCGAGCGCGCCGCCTTCGCCGATCTGCTGGCCCGGCTCGGAGCCCTGCCCACGGACTGCAACGACGCCGAGCGGATCCAGAACGAGGTCTACGCGGCCGGCAAGGACGCCGGCTTCGAGCCCCTGCGCGTCTGGTTCACCGGCCTCTATGAGGTGCTTCTGGGCCAGAGCCAGGGGCCGCGATTCGGCTCTTTCGCCGCCATCTATGGGCTTACCGAAACGAAAGCCCTGATCGCCCATGCCCTGTCCGGCGGGACCCTGTCCGGCGGATATGACTCCCCAGGCGTCTGACGCCGCCGAGCCGACCCGCGGCCGGGCGGCGCGCTGGCCGTGGGCGATACCGCCGCGTGGCTGGAAAGACATCCTCTGGCGGGCCTGGAACCAGGCCGGTGTCAACCGCTTGGGCGTGGTGGCCGGCGGGGTGACCTTCTATCTGCTGTTGGCGGCCTTTCCGGCCCTGGCGGCGTTTGTCTCGGTCTACGGCCTGTTCATGGACCTGGGCGGCGTCGAACAGCAGCTGCACGAGCTCTCCCGCGTGTTCCCGCGCCAAGTGGTCGATCTGATCGGTCAGGAGATGGTCCACCTGGCCACGCAAAAACACGCCGACCTGAGCACGGCCCTGATCACCGGCGCCCTGGCCTCGGTATGGAGCGCCAACGCCGGGATGAAGGCGTTGTTCGACGGCCTGAACGTCACCTATGGCGAGCGTGAAAAGCGGCCCTATCTGCTGCGTTCACTGATCACCTATGGCGCGACCCTTGGCACCTTGGTGCTATTGGTCGCGGTGACCCTGCTGACCGTGGCGGCGCCGTTGTTCCTGCATGCGATCGGCCTGCACAGGATCGCCGGCTGGTTCGCGCCGCTGCGCTGGCTGACCATCTACCTGCTCGCGGCCGTGGGCTTCACCCTGGTCTATCGCATGGGTCCCAGCCGCCGGGCGGCCCGCTGGCGCTGGGTGTTCTGCGGCGGGGCCGGCGCCGCGCTGGCCTGGATGGTCGGCTCGATGGGCTTCACCGCCTATCTGAACAATTTCACCCATTTCGGCGCCACCTATGGTTCGCTGGGCGCGGTGATCGGCTTCATGCTTTGGGTTTGGTTCACCGTGATGGTGTTCCTCTGGGGGGCCGAGCTCAACGCCGAGATCGAGCACCAGACCGCCCAGGACACCACGGCAGGCGGGTCGGCTCCGATGGGCGAGCGCGGCGCGGTGATGGCCGACACGCTGGGCGAAGCCTTCACGCTTTCCCCCAGCCAGGCGGTAAACCAGGCCCTGGCGTTCCTGGGCCGGCAGGCGGCGTGGCTAAACCGAGTGCTGCACGGTCGTCCGAGACGTTGACGGCAAAGAGGCGGTGTCGATCAAGAGCGACATGAGCACCATCGAGCCGGGATATTCGGGCGACCTGACCTGTCTGTTCGTGAATTTCGGCAAGGTAAAGGTGGTGTTCTTAAAGCTGACGGGAACCCTGCCGCACCCCATGACCCATACCGAGCCGCGCGAGAGCGGTGATCATAACCCCTACCCGAAACTGTCTTCCAAGCTCGCCAGCCTTGCCGCCTGATCCTCGGCGATCAGGGGGTTGATCACTTCGTCCAGCGCCTCGCCCTCGATCACCTTGGGCAGGTTGTAGAGGGTCAGGTTGATCCGGTGGTCGGTCACGCGGCCCTGCGGAAAATTATAGGTGCGGATGCGTTCGGAGCGGTCGCCGCTGCCGACCTGGCTCTTGCGGGCTTCGGACCGCTGGGCGTCCAGACTGTCGCGCTTTTCCTGGTAGAGCCGGGCTTTGAGCACCTTCATCGCCCGGGCGCGGTTCTGGTGCTGGGATTTTTCCGATGACGTCACCACGATGCCGCTGGGCAGGTGGGTGATGCGCACGGCCGAGTCGGTTTTATTCACATGCTGGCCGCCGGCCCCGCTGGAGCGATAGGTGTCGATACGGATGTCGACGTCGCGAATCTCGATGTCGACGTCCTCGACCTCGGGCAGTACCGCCACCGTCGCGGCGCTGGTGTGGATGCGCCCTTGGGTCTCGGTGTCGGGCACCCGCTGCACCCGGTGTACGCCGCTCTCGAACTTCAAACGGCCGAACACGCCGTCGCCCTCGATCGAGGCGATGATCTCTTTGTAGCCGCCGGCATCCCCCTCGCTGACGCTGTCGATCTCCACCCGCCAGCCGTGTTCCTGGGCATAGCGCTGATACATCCGGAACAGGTCGCCGGCGAACAGCGCCGCCTCGTCGCCGCCGGTCCCGGCCCGCACCTCGAGGATCGCCGAGGCGTTCTCGTCGGCGTCGCGCGGAGCCAGCAGCAGGGCCAGTTCGCGCTCCAGGTCGGGCAGTCGGGCGTCGAGGTCGGCCATCTCGTCGCGAGCCATGGCGGCCATCTCGGCGTCGTCGTCGTCGGCCATCCGCTCCAGGTCCTCGCGCTCGGCGCGCGCGGTGGCAAGGCGCCGCGCGAATTCGGCCACGGGGCGCAGCTCGGCGTGCTCCTTGCCCAGCCGCACGATCTCGGCGCCCGCGCTGGCGATCTCCATCCGCGCCTCCACCTCGCGGAAGCGGTCGAGAACCTGATCGAGACGGGCCTGGGGCAGGCGCACGGGCTGAAGCCTTCACCAAAAATGCAAGGCGCGCTTCTACCCCGCGCCGGTCAGGCAAGCAAAGCCTTGCCGCTTGCCGTCAGTTCGGCCTCACCGGGGCGACCATTCCGCCCCGAGCGCTAAGGACTACCCGCGACGCCGACCGGGGCGCTACCGACCAGCGCTCAAAGCGCCAAACGGTCCGTCTGCGCTGAAAGAAGCACCACCAAACCGTCGGGATTCCAGTGGAAAATTATGTCTCCGGCCAGCTGTCCGCTGACGCTCCTGCGAATCAATACGCTGCCGAACCCCTCCTGCTGAGGTGGTCTCGTTATGGTGGGGCCGCCGACTTCTCTCCACGACAGGGCCAAACGGCCCTTTGTTTCTGTCCACGAGATGTGGACGCGCCCGCCGGGAACCGAGAGGCCGCCGTATTTGAACGCGTTTGTCGCCAACTCATGCACGATGAGCGCGACATTGGTAACGGCCTCCTCGCCGACCGCGATCTCCGGCCCGTCGATTTGAGTTTGCGCGCCATTTCCCGTTCCGGTGGGATCGACATACGGAGAGAGAACCTTTTGGACCAGTTCGCTCAAGGTGGTCGCTCGCAGGTTGGTCTGGGCCTTTAGAGGCTTCGGCCGAATCAACTGGTGGGCGACGGCGAGCGCGCCGAGCCGGCCTTGAACGGTCTGGGCCAGTCCCTTCGCCGTGGTCGCCGACCTGGCGCTAAGCGCCACCATGGCGCCAACGATCGCGAAGAGGTTCTTGACCCGGTGATCCATCTCCCTGAGCACCAGCTCCTGCAGTTCCTCATGATGTTTGCGCTGGCTGACGTCGAGGAAGATCACGCCGATCTTCAGGACGCCTTCATCGTCAAAGCGAAAGGCAAACAGTTCCAGAGCCCGCCCTTGCGATTCCAAGAGGCGTTCGAAGCGAATTGGCTCTCCTGTCGCCATCACCCGATCGTAGATGTCGAACCATTCCTGCGCCTCATCCGCAAAGGATTCCCGAATGGTCTTGCCGACGACCCCGGTTACGCCGGTCTGCTTGTCAAAGCCGGCGTTGGCGGACAGAAAGCGGAAGTCGCTGGGCTCGCCGGGGCCGGTCTCCACCTTTATCATTGTGCAGAAGCCCTCATCGATGAACTCGAAGAGAAGCCGAAATCTGGCCTCACTCGCCCGGAGGACTTCCTGGGCTGCTTGGCGTTCGGTCATGTCGACGAAGGTCATGACCACGCCGTCGATGACGTTATCGATGGTTCGATACGGACGAATGCGCAGAGTGAACGTCGTCTTCGTATCGTGCAGCACGACCTGGCGCTCCACCAAGGTCAGTTTGCGAAGGACGGATTGTACGTCGCGTTGCAGATCGTCGTAATCCAGGAGATTGACCACCTCGGCGATCGGGCGGCCGATATCTGTGTCGCGGACATGGAAGATGTCAGTAACGCCCGGTGTGAAACTCTTTACCCGAAGTTGCCCGTCCAAAAAGAGAGTCGCGATCTCGGTGCTTTCGAGCAGATTTTTAAGGTCGCTGTTCAGATGAGTTAGCTGATCATTCTTGCTATTCATCTCCGCGTTGATCGTCTGAATCTCCTCGTTTATCGACTGCATTTCCTCCTTGGACGTCTCCATTTCTTCGTTGGAGGATTGAAGTTCTTCGTTGACCGACTGGTGCTCCTCGTTCGATGACTTCAATTCTTCATTGGCGACTTCCAGCTCATCGATAGACGATTGAAGTTGCGTCTTGGTCGTCAGCAGCTCCTGTTCCAGGGCTTTGAACGCTTCGCTGGAGTCGCTGTCGGTTTGTAGCACCGCGCCACTCGGAGCGCTGGCGCCGACATCCTGAAAGACCAGCACGAAGAATCCGGCTTCTGCGGCGTGACTACCCAAGGGTTCCGCGGTCAGGGTCATGAGACGAGCGCGTCCTGCCAATCGAACCGGCACATTCTCGTGCTGGACGACACCTTGGAGGGCTCTCGCCTCTTTCAGCACGGCTCGTACTGCGGGCCTCAGGGCTTTGCGCAGGATGTCGAACAGGGCAAAGCT
>JAYTXV010000447.1:0-3690 GCA_043742805.1 Caulobacteraceae bacterium
CGCGGGGCGCGGAGTTCGTTTGGTCTATCTTGTTCGGGGAGGATCGGTTAGCGGGTCCGGAGGCGCCGTTACAGAGCGCGGAAGAGCGGCCGAACCCAAGCGAATTCGATATGAGTTGTTACCCCAAATGTCATCCCAAGGCAAGCCGGATATCAAATCGTGACAAAGCCTTTTAAATGACGGGTTTTAGGCCGATATACTTCCCGGTCTTATCGTTCGTCGGAGCTCCCCAGCCATGTCTCTTCTCGACAAAATCCCTCTGCTTGATGACAGCGCGCTGAAAAATCTGCTCGACAACGCGCGCCGCCTCGAAACTTCCGGCAGCGTGAAACAGAAGTCGGACGCCGCGGAACTGCTGCCGGCGCTGGAAGCCGCCGTAGCCGCTCGCAAAGCCATCAAGCTGGAAGCCGCCGCTGAAAAGCGCAGCGCCAACAAAAAACCGGCCGCGCCCCGCGCGCCCCGCGTCACGAAGGCCAAGGCGGCCGTCGTCGCGGCCTGACGACATTGAGGGCGCCGTGGTTTCCCCGTCAGCGGGAAATCGCCCGATGGCGCTCGATCATATCGGTGAACCTCTCAAACAGAGGCAGAGAGTCGGTGGGACCGGGCGAAGCCTCCGGGTGATGCTGAACCGAAAACACCGGTTGGTTCTTCACCGCCAGTCCAGCATTGCTCCCGTCGAAAAGTGAAACATGCGTCTCCTCGAGCGAGTCGGGAAGTCCGGCCCGGTCAACCGTGAAACCATGGTTCATCGAAACGATCTCCACCTTGCCCGTGGCGAGATCCTTGACCGGATGGTTCGCCCCGTGGTGGCCCTGATCCATCTTGATCGTCGTGGCCCCCATGGCCAGGGCCAGCATCTGGTGACCCAGGCAAATCCCCATCACCGGAACGCCGCTCTCTACCAGGGCGCGAATCTCGGGCGCGGCGTAAAGCGCGGTGGCGGCCGGATCGCCGGGTCCGTTTGACAGCACGACCCCGTCGGGCTCGCGGGCCAGGATCGCTTCGGCCGAAGTCTGGGCCGGAACGACCGTGACGCGGGCGCCGGACGAAACCAGGGCGCGAAGGATGTTTCGCTTCACCCCGTAGTCGACCACGACGACATGGTGTCTGGCGACCACCCCGCTCGCATATCCCACCGGCCATGACCACAAACCCTCGGTCCATTCGAACGGCTGAAGGCAACTGGCGGGGAGGGCGAGGTCCTGGCCTTCCAGGCCCGCCCAACGGCTTGCCCGGGCTGAAAGCGCCGCCAGATCGAAGCGTCCCTCCGGCGAATGGGCGATCACGCCATGCGGCATGCCGGTTTCACGAATGCGTCGGGTGAGAGCGCGGGTGTCGACTCCGGCCAGGCCCACGACGCCGCGCCGCTTGAGCCAGCCATCCAGGTCGCCGCCCGAGCGCCAGTTGGCGGGTGGCGTAGGAACATCGCGGAATATGGCCCCCCGGGCCGCCTCGGCGGCGCCGACCTGTTCCACGTCATCGATGTTGGTCCCGACATTGCCGATATGAGGGAAAGTGAAGGTGACGATCTGGGCCATGTAGGACGGATCGGTAAGGATTTCCTGATAGCCGGTCATGGCGGTGTTGAAACATACCTCACCTACGGCCTCGCCCACGTGGCCGCAGCCCAGCCCCTGAAAGACGGTCCCGTCGGCCAGGGCGAGAACGCCGGTGACGCCGGGAAGCAGGTCAATCGACATCGGCGTCTCCATATCGCGGTTTGGCAAGGCGGCGCGGTGGTAGTCGTGGTGGCCCCTCGGGTCAACGCGCCTTGTTCTCGCGGACGGAGAGGATACAGGAGTTTCATGCTCCAACTTCGTCCCAACTGCGAGTGCTGCGAGCGCGATCTGGCCCCGGACAGCCGCGAGGCGCGAATCTGCAGCTTTGAATGCACATTTTGCCAAGGCTGCGCCGAGACGCGGTTTAACAGTCTATGCCCCAACTGCGGCGGCGAGCTGACGGTCCGTCCGATCCGCCCGCCGGCGGCTCTTGTCCGATGGCCGGCCTCCGCCCAACGGGTTCTTAAGGACCACGCCCAATGCGCCTGACCACGGTCGGGGTCGATGCGGACGACACCCTCTGGCACCATGAGACGGTTTTTCGCCTGACTCAGGACCGGTTGGCCGATCTGTTGTCGCCATTCACGGACCGTGCCGATCTCAAGGCCCACCTGGCCGAGGTCGAGGCGAAAAACCTCCGCTTCTACGGCTATGGCGTGAAGGCCTTCACCCTATCAATGATCGAGACCGTTCTGGCCTTCGCCGGGGACTCTTCGACCAGCGTGATCCGCGAGATTCTGGCCGCGGGGCGGGAGATGCTGACCCACCCCATCGAGACCCTACCCGGGGTGGAAGCGACCTTGAAACAGCTCTCGGAGCGCTATCGCCTTGTGGTGATCACCAAAGGTGATTTGCTTGACCAGGAGCGCAAGGTCGCCGCCTCGGGCCTGGAGGATCTGTTCGCGGCCGTGGAGATCGTCAGCGAAAAGAACACCGCCGCCTATGTCCGCATATTCGATCGTCACGGCACGGGCGCGAGCGAGGCCGCGATGATCGGCAATTCCCTGCGCTCCGATGTTCTGCCGGCCCTGGCCGCCGGGGCATTGGCGGGCTGGATACCCTATCCCCTGGTCGCCTGGCAGGAGATCGCCGATCCGCCGTTGGGCGAGCTGCGGTTCGCCGAACTGACCTCGATCGCAGATGTCCCGGCCTGGCTGGACGGCTGGTCCAGCGGCGCTTTCCCCCTATTGATCAAACAAACTGAGGCTAGCACGGCGCGCCCATGACCAGCGACTTAGACGCGGATAAAACCGCCGCCCCACCTCGGCTCCGTTCACGCGCTTGGTTCGACGACCCGTCCAACGTCGACATGACCGCGCTCTATGTGGAGCGCTACCTGAACTTCGGTCTCAGCCTGGAGGAACTTCAGTCCGGAAGGCCGATCATCGGCATCGCCCAGACGGGTTCGGACCTGTCGCCCTGCAACCGCCATCACCTGGTCCTGGCCGAACGCATCCGCGAGGGAATCCGCACCGCCGGCGGTATCGCCATCGAATTTCCGGTCCACCCCATCCAGGAAACCGGCAAGCGCCCCACCGCCGCCCTCGACCGTAATCTTGCCTATCTCGGGCTGGTGGAGATCCTCTACGGCTATCCACTTGACGGGGTGGTGCTGACCACGGGCTGTGACAAGACCACGCCCGCCTGCCTGATGGCCGCCGCCACGGTCAACATCCCGGCCATCTCCCTGTCGGTGGGACCGATGCTGAACGGCTGGTTCAAGGGCGAGCGGGCCGGCTCGGGAACCATCGTCTGGAAGGCCCGCGAACTGCTGGCGGCTGGCGAACTGGACTACAAGGGCTTCATCGAAATGGTGTCGTCGTCGGCGCCCTCCACCGGCTTTTGCAACACCATGGGCACGGCCTCGACGATGAATTCCCTGGCTGAGGTCCTGGGCATGTCGCTGCCAGGTTCGGCGGCGATCCCCGCCCCCTATCGCGACCGGCAGGAGGCCGCCTATCGCACCGGCCTGAGGATCGTGGAGATGGTGCGCGAGGACCTGAAACCCTGCGATATCCTCACGCGCGCGGCTTTCCTCAACGCCATCGTGGTCAATTCGGCCATCGGCGGCTCGACCAACGCCCCGATCCATTTGAACGCCCTGGCCCGCCACGCCGGGGTGGAGTTGACG
>JAYTXV010000448.1:0-7667 GCA_043742805.1 Caulobacteraceae bacterium
CGTCTGGCCCGGGAAAACATCGACGGGAATCATGACCGCGGCGCGCCCCCTACCGCAGCTTCAGGGTGGCGAGGCCGACCATGGCCAGCACCAGGGCGATGATCCAGAAGCGAATGACCACGGTCGATTCCGACCAGCCGAGGCGCTCGAAATGGTGGTGGATCGGGGCCATGAGGAAAACTCGGCGCCCGGTGCGCTTGAACCACAATACCTGGATGATCACCGAGACGGTTTCGACCACGAACAGGCCGCCGACGATGCCCAGGACGATCTCGTGCTTGGTGGCCACCGCCACGGCGCCCAAGGCGCCCCCGAGCGACAGCGCACCGCAATCGCCCATGAAGATCCGTGCCGGCGGCGCGTTGTACCAGAGAAATCCAAGCCCCGAGCCTAGGATAGCCGCGCAGAACACCGCCACCTCGCCCACGCCGGGAACGAAATGCAGGACGAGGTATTTCGCGAACACGAAGTTCCCCACCAAGTAGGCGATCAGACCGAACGTGGCCGCCGCGATCATCACTGGAACAGTAGCCAAACCGTCCAGCCCATCGGTAAAATTCACCGCGTTCGAGGAGCCGACGATCACGAAGGCTCCGAAGGCCAGATAGAACCAGGACAGGTTCACCAGAGCCTGTTTGAACACCGGGAACGCCAGAGAAGTGGCGAGATTTGGCCCCTCCGGGGAGGACTGGCCGAACCGGACCATCATATAGACCGCGATCATTGCGATGACGGCCTCGACCAGCAGACGGACCGGGCCGGATATGCCGGCCGTGGTTTGTTTCGTCACCTTGGCGTAGTCGTCCATGAAGCCGAGCGCACCGAAGCCCAGTGTCACCAACAGGGCCGCCCAAACATAGACATTGGTCAGGTCCGCCCAGAGAAGGGTGGCCACCGTGATCCCCGCCAGGAACATCAGGCCGCCCATCGTAGGGGTGCCCGACTTCTCGATGATGTGGCGTTCGATACCATCCGCCCGGATCGGCTGACCGTTACCCTGTTTGGTCTTCATCCACCGGATGAAGCGCGAGCCCATGGCCACCACCACCAACTGCGACGTTGCCACGGCCATGCCCCCGCGAAAGGTCAGGTAGCGCAGCAGGTTCAGGATAGGAACGTGGTGATGGTTTTCAGACAGTTGCTGGTAAAGCCAATAGAGCATCAGCGACACTCCCGCCGGGCCATGTCCATGCTCGTCAGGCCGACGACCAGGGAGCCCGCCTTCGAATCGCGCGAGCCTTTCACCATAACCACGTCACCAAGCCCGACCGCGGCCGCAAGCATGGGAAACAATTCATCGGCCGTCGGGGCGAAGCCACCACGTTTCGCGGGCGGCAGGGCGTCGAACAGCGACCTCATCAGCGGTCCGGCGCAGAATACCAGATCGACGCCGGCCGCCTCCGCGTCGGCCGCCAGACCCGCGTGGAGATCGGCCGCAGCGGGACCGAGTTCGAGCATGTCGGTCAGGGCCGCAATCCGGCGGCCACGGGTAATCTTCGAGCCCAGGCTGGCCAGAGCCGCCGCCACGGACACGGGGCTGGCGTTGTAGCTCTCATCGATCAGGGTGAACCGTCCCCGCGGCCCTTCGAGCGCGCGTTCCGCCCCACGCCCCGGAAGCGGCTCGAAAGCGGCCAGGGCCGCGAGACCAAGATCAAGATCGACGTCCAGGGCCCGCATCATCAGCAGGGCGCACAGGCTCATCGGACCCCAGTGGGGCGCCGATTGCCGGATGGGAAACTCGACTGTCCGCGTGTCGATGCGAGCTTCGACCGAGGCGCCGCCGGGAGCGGGCGCGAAGCGTAGCAGTTGGGCGTCGCTGGTCTTGTCGCGTCCGAACGCTCGCACCTTGGCCCCCCGGCGCCGCGCCTCTGCCTTGAGGAAGTCGAACCAGCGGTTGTCAGCGTTGAGGATCGCCAGCCCGCCCGGGTCGAGCCCGTCGAGGATCTCGGCCTTGGCCCGCGCCACGCCGGCCTCGCCATCCGGAAAATTCTCCACATGAACCGCTTCGACCGTCGTGATCGCCACGGCCCGCGGCCGCACCATCACCGATAGCGGGCTGATCTCGGCGGCGTGATTCATTCCGATCTCGAAAATCGCCCTTTCGGTTTCCGCCGGCATCCGGGCCAGGGTCAGGGGTACGCCGATGTGGTTGTTGTAGGATTTGACTGAGCCGTGAGCGGCCCCCGCCAGGTCGAGACCGGCGCGCACCAGCTGGGTTACGCTGGTTTTGCCCACCGAGCCGGTGACCGCGCCGCGCCGCGCCCGCGTGGCCCGCAACCGCCCGGCCTCGCCCAGTTTCTCAAGACCGCTCAGGGTGTCGTCCACCACGACACACGGTCCCGCGACGGGTCGCGTGGTGAGGACGCCCGCGGCCCCAGCCGCCAGGGCGGCAGGAACAAAGTCATGGCCATCGCGCGCGCCCGCCAAGGCTATGAACAGATCGCCCCGCTCGATCGCGCGACTGTCGATACCGACACCGGTCGCCATGAAGGGCGGCCCATGGCCGGAGCCGCGGGTGGCCGCCGCGATTTCGGCCGAAGTCCACAACGGCGCCTGGGTTGTAGGTTCAAACACCGGCCCCACCCCGTTCCAGCGCGCGGCGGGTCTCTTCGACATCATCGAACGGTGTCACCTCGTCGCCGACCGTCTGACCCTGTTCATGTCCCTTGCCGGCGACGATCAGAATATCTCCCGTTTCGAGCAGCGCCGTCGCGGCCAGGATCGCCGACCGACGGTCTCCGATCTCATGCAGACCAGTGGAACCGGCCATGATCTGGGCGCGGATCGCGGACGGATCCTCGGAACGAGGATTATCGTCGGTGACAAAGGCGATGTCGGCCAGGTCCGCGGCGATAGCGCCCATCTGGGATCGCTTGCCTCGGTCGCGGTCGCCGCCCGCGCCGAATACCACGATCAGCCGGCCCTGGGCATGGGGGCGCAGGGCCGCGAGCACCGTGGCCAGACCGTCGGGAGTGTGGGCGTAGTCCACATAGGCCTCGCCGCCACGACGCCCGGCGCCGACGCGTTGAAGGCGTCCGGGGGCGCCCTCGAGCCGGCGTAGAGCCTCCATCGTCCGCTCTACGGACTCCCCGGCGGCGATGCACAGGCCCGCCGCGACAAGCGCGTTGGAAGCCTGAAAGGCGCCGGCCAAGGGCAGGACAAAGTCATGCGCCTGTCCCCAGGCCCGAAGTCTAAGCCGCTGGCCGAACGGCAGGAGGGTTCGCCCCACCAGGGTCAGCCCCCGCCCCATCGCGCCCACGGACACGATGGTCTGGCCATGGGCGACGGCGGCGGCGGCAAAGGCCGGATAGGCGTCGGAGTCGGCATTGAGCACAGCTGTTCCGCCGGTGGGCAGCAGGGTGTCGAACAGCCGGAGCTTGGCGGCGCGATAGACCCCCATGGTGCCGTGATAGTCGAGGTGGTCCTGAGTCAAATTGAGAAAGCCCGCGGCCTTCAGGGTCACACCGTCCAGGCGCCGCTGGTCGATACCATGTGACGAGGCCTCAAGGGCCAGGTGCGTGACGCCGCGTCCCGCCAGGTCGGCCATCAGGCGGGCTACATCGGCGGCGTCCGGCGTGGTGAGGCCAGGCGGGGTCAGCTGGACATCACCGGCTCGGACTCCAAGGGTCCCCATGCTGGCGGCATGGCGGCCGGCTGCTTCGAATATCTGCCGACAAAAGGTGGCGACGGAGGTCTTGCCGTTGGTTCCAGTCACGGCGACGCAGGTTTTCGGCTGCACGCCATGAAAGGCCGAAGCCGCGAGCGCGTAGGCTCGCCTGGGGTCGCCAACCTTGATGACCGGCGCGGCGAGACCCGGAATATGCTCGCTGGCCAGAACCGCGACCGCGCCTCGGGCCAGGGCGGCGGGCACGAAGGCTTTGCCATCGGCCTTGGCGCCCGGCAGGGCCGCGAACAGGTAGCCGGGTTGCACGTGGCGGCTATCGGCCGTCACGCCCTCGATCATCGGATCAACCGAAAGGTCCTTGTGGATCAGATCGGAAAGACGCTGGGCGCTCATCGCTCATCGCCGCTTAAAGTGCTGGGATCAACGGGTGGCCGAGGACCGGTCTCGGCCGGCGTAACCACGCGGCGGACGCCCAGGAACGGCGCGATCCGCGCCACGATCTTGCCGGCGATGGGGGCCGAGACCGCCCCGCCGGTGGTGAAACCTCCGGTCTCCGGCATTCTGTGCGGCTCGTCCATCATCACCAGGACGTAGTAGCGGTCCGCGTCGAGGGGACCGTCGGTGGGGAAGATGGCGGCGAAGGACGCGAGATTGATGCCCTCGTGATTGTAGTGGCCGTTGATGATCTTGGTCGCCGAACCGGTTTTGCCCCCAAGCCGGTAGCCTCGCGCCTGAGCGTCGGCGAACCGGCCCGTGCCATCCGTGGCGTTCAGGCGCATCAGGTTGAGCATGGTGCGCGAGGTGGAAGCCTGGATCACCCGGCGCCCCGGCGCCGGGGCTTGTCCCGGCTCAAGTTTTCGAAGCGTGAGGGGCCGGTAAACGCCCCCATCGAAGATCGAACTCATGCCCGTGGCGATCGCTAGGGGGCTCACCGAAATGTCATGGCCAAAGGCCATGGTGGCGACGGAATTCTCGGTAATCCGTTTTGTCGTAAGAGGCCGCGCCGATTCCAGCAGCTCGCTGGGCGCCTTGTCGAAAAGGCCGAAGGCGTGGAAATATTTGTTCTCGTGGTCGCCGCCGACCTGGATGGCCATCTTGGCCGCGCCGATATTCGACGAGTGGGTGAACACCTGCCAAAGGGGCAACGAACAGTCCCCTTTGTCATAGTCATGGATGATCTGGCCCGGCAAAATCAGCGGCGAGCAGACGTTGAAGACAGTGTTGACGTTGACCAAACCGGTATCCAGTCCCATCGCCAGGGTGAAGACCTTGAACACCGATCCCGGTTCATAGACCGTCGCGCCGACGTGGTTGACCATCGCGGCGGGGTCAGCCTTGCCGGGGGCGTTGAGATCGAAGGCCGGATAGCTGGCCATGCCGAGGATCTCACCGGTGCGGACGTTGACGACCATGCCCACCGCGTCCTTGACCTGGAAATGCTGGGCGGCCGTTTCCAGTTCATCCTGAAGCGCGCCCTGCACGCGCAGATCGATCGATAGAGGCTGGGATCCACGCGCCGCGGCTGCGGCGCGGATCGGACCGTCGAAAGCCCGTTCGGCGCCGGCCTGTCCCACACCGTCGTTGGACGCAAAGCCGATCACATGAGCGCCGGTCTGACCCAGCGGGTAGAAGCGACCGCCCTCTTCCTGGAAATCAAGCCCCGGCAAAGCCAGATCGTGCAGGCGGGCCTTCAAGACCGGAGTCAGGCCGCCGCCGACATAATATTCCTTGGTCGGGTCGGGCCTTTCCCCATGGGCGAGCGCGAGGCCGTTTAGGGCGGTGTCGAGCCTGGTCTTGGAGAAACTCGGCGCGATAGCCAGGATGGCCGCTCGGGTTCCGGCCTTGTCGGTGATTTCGGCCGGGCGGAGGTAGAGACCATAGCGGATGAGATCCATCGCCAGGATCTCACCATTGCGATCCACCAGATCACCCCGGGCCGCCCGGGTCGGGGCGAGACCGGCCTTGTGCTTGTCGACGTCGGAGAACAGCGCCGCCCGGGACGCACCAATGGCCAGGGCCAGAAAGGCGGCGGCGAACATGGCCATCACGAAGAAGATGCGCAGGCGCACGTCGTCCTCGGCCTTGCCCGAGGCCCGCGCTCGGTTGAACGCCCGCTCCAGGAAGCCGAGATTCGACAGCCAGCCGCGCCACGAGGGCCAGGAAAATCCCCCGAGGCTGTCCGGGTCGGCGGGATCGATGGTGGTCACGGCGCCGCCACCCGATTTAGCGCCGTCGCCGGCGCGTTGTCCCGGGCGGCGATCGCGGGCAGAGCATCGGGCGTAATCTCATGTCCCGGTTCGAGAGGCCCGAGGTTCAGGTAACGCCGAGACAGGTCCGCCACCCGCGCCGGGGCGCCCAGGCGCGAAACTTCCGCCCGCAGCATGCGGATGCGCCGCTGTTCCTGAAGGATCCGGTCGTCGATCGCGACCCCCCCCGCATCCTGGGCGCCGGCGAGGGTCTTCAACGCATAACTGCCCAGGGCGATGACCAGCAGGACCGTGAGACCGAGCAGGTTGACGACCCGAAACCCGCGAAAGCGCGTAGACAGAAGGTTGGGAATTCTCATGCCGCAGCCCTCCACACGGGGGCGGCGGTCCGGGCGGCGGCGCGGAGCTTGGCCGACCGGGCGCGAGGGTTGGCGGCGGTCTCGGCCTCGGACGGCGCCATAGCCCCGTTGTGCAGCAGGGTGAAGCTAGGGGCCGAACCGGTGGCGCGCGGCGGAGCGTGCCGAGACCCTTCCCCCTGGCGGCCGGCCCGGTCATTGAGGAAAGACTTGACGATTCGATCCTCCAGCGAATGAAACGACACCACGGCCAGCCGTCCACCAACCTTGAGATTACGTTCGGCCGCGGCGAGACCGGCCTCAAGTTCGGCCAGTTCTTCATTGACCGCGATTCTGAGCGCCTGGAAAACCCGTGTCGCGGGATGAACCTTGGCGCCGCGCCGACCGCCCAGCGCCCGCTCCACCACCTCGGCCAGATCGAGGGTGCGTTCGAAGGGCGCTTCTTCCCGGCGGCGCACCAGCGCCCCGACAACGCGGCGCGCCTGGCGCTCCTCCCCGTAGACGCGGAAAATGCGAAGTAGTTCGCGAGGCTCGCCTTCATTGACCAGTTCGGCGGCGCTCAGGCCCTCGCTGGACATGCGCATGTCCAGCGGACCGTCGCGCATCAGCGAAAAACCCCGTTCGGCTTGGTCGATCTGCATCGAGGACACGCCCAGGTCGAGCGCCATCCCGTCGACCTCGCCCGCGGCGACGAAGTCATTCATGCGAGAGAACGGCGAATGGATGAGGCGCAGCGCCCCCAGACCATGCAGTCCCTCGGCGAAAGCGGCGGTGGTCGGGTCCCGGTCGAAGGCGACAACCGCCGCTCCCGCCGAAAGGAAAGCGCGGGTGTAGCCGCCGGCCCCGAACGTGCCATCGACAATAGTCAGGCCGGGCGCCGGCCGTAGAGCCTCAAGCACCTCAGCCAGCATTACCGACCTGTGAGCGGGCCCGGTCATGACGCGGCAGCCAGAAGGCCGGTGCGCTGGCTCAGCCGAAGTGCGGCCAGCTGTTCGCGAGCGAACAGGCGCTGGCTTTCGCGATGGAGGGCGAAAGCCTCCCTTGACCAGATCTGAAACCGGTCGCCCATGCCGACCACCGAGACCCAATCGGTGAGGCCGAATTGCTGGCAGTGGGTATCGGGCAAGGTCACCCGGCCGGCAGGATCCCAGGCCAGGCGGGCGAAGCCGCCGCGGACGCTGGTTTCGATCGCCGTGCGGAGGGGATCGCCGAACGGCAGTTCGTCGATCAGGGCGTCATAGGTTTTGAGCAGGTCGGGACCGCCCCCCTCAAGGCAATCGGCCTCGATAGAGGGGAAGCAGAAAAGCGTGTCGAGAGGACCCACCGCGGCGCGGAATTCCGCCGGCAGAACGACCCGCCGCTTCCCATCCAGCTGCCTGTCGATGGTCGACAAGAACACGGAGGCCAAATCCCATCCCCGCCGGGCTCATCCATGGCGTTGAGGATTTGGTAACACGGGATTAACTGCCACTCAATGAC
>JAYTXV010000449.1:0-4003 GCA_043742805.1 Caulobacteraceae bacterium
AGAAGTTCCGCTAGTCCAGACGGAGAAGAGTTCCCGCTTAAATCCTAAGCTATTGCCACCGCGCGCTGTCTGCGAAGCGATGCCCCCATAATTCCAAAACCCAAAATCATCAAAGACCACGCCGATGGCTCGGGCACGGCGACGCCTGTGACCGAACCTGTAGTTGTACCGTCTGGCGCTCCAGGAAATCCATAGCGGCCTCCAGTTATGGGGTCCGTTCCACCGAGCGCCAACGAATGCGCGAAAAGCAGCTGCTGAACAAACCCTCCAAACCCTCCACCGTCTGCGATGAATTCCATCAGCGTGGAATAGGGCGAATCGCCTGACGAAGAGGTGAAGGTCCCCGCCGTAGCGGTGGCGGTATAAACCACGTTGCTGATAGCGCCTGAGCTGGTGTCGTACGTAAATCCGCCGCTTAGCGCGTAGTGATTGCCCACCCCGAACCCGTAGTCGAGTGTGGAGCCCGGGTCGAAGCTGTAGTTGAGCAAAACCCCGGCGTGCGCACCCGCCGCAAGCACTAAACTCGAACAGACAGTGGCAGAAAAATAACTAGCCCTCATGAAGCTATCCTCCTATAGACAAGGTAGCTGAAAGCGCTCACCCACGAGGTGTCAACCGGCGGTCCAAACTTAACCCCAACCGACGTCGAGAATTAACCGCTCTGGCGCGCTGATTGCAGTCGCTCGTCGGCAAAGCGCCTAACCTCGCACTCGGGGAGCCTCCCAAAGCGTCGCGTTTTCGGATAACGTATTAGGGTAATTAATGAACAACCTATGGAAACTTCAGCCTTTCTGCGCCTTATTTCCGATAAGATATGTTAGGCGCGTAATGTTTTTAGATCACCGATACAGATGTCACCAGGCTCACCGATAGAGATGTCACAAGCGTCCCTTTCGAGCGAGTGGCTGAAGGTGGCGGCGGATGACGGTGATCACGATGTCCTGACACGATGTGCCCAGACGGCCTTTGTGGCAGGCAATCCGCAGCGCTGCACAATTAACCTTACCGTCAAAGGGGGCGGATTGAGACACCGGGCTACTATGATGTCGTGCTGACAGTCCAGGTCGCACTGTCGATGTTGTCGTGTCGTCCAAGATGCGCGGTGATCGCATCGAGATCCTCGGGGTTGGCGGTGGTCGGGACCAGAATGGCCGCGAGTTCGACCAATTCCTCGCCTTCCGACAGGACCTCGATTTCCCGAACCGGATAGTGATGGCGCTCCAGTTCTTCGTAGAGTTGGTCGCGCGCGTCTGACACATCGCCGGGCGCACAAAGGACGTGGACACGATAGAGCGCCTCGGTCTCGTCGGGGTTGATAGGGCGGCGGTTGATATAGTTGACCAGCGGACGAAGTAGCGTGTTTCCCCCCAGCACAAAGGCGGTGACGATGGCGGATTCGGCCAGCAGACCTCCGCCGGCAAAGGTGCCGACAGCCGCCGACGCCCATAAAGTGGCGGCGGTATTGAGCCCGCGCACCTGGGCCCCTTCCTTCATGATGACGCCGGCGCCGAGAAATCCAATCCCCGACACCACATAGGCGATGATCCGCGTCTGACCTTCGGCGCCGTAAAGCCGGCCGCCGAGATGCACGAAAGCCGCGGCGCCGACCGACACCAGGACCATGGTTCGCAGGCCGGCGTTTCGCTGGCGGATTTGGCGCTCAAGGCCGATGAGACAGCCGAGCACAAATGCGGTTCCAAGGCAGATCGCCGTCGCGAGGGACGCCTTGAGGTCTGGTTCAAACATCGACAGTCCCATCTGGTCGCTCATGGGCTTGGGCGTATCCGGCGTTGGCGCCACGACCGCATTCCCGCGCGCGACAGGTGTTCTGACCATCTCAGCGCAGCGCGCAGGCCGGACGGCGGCAGGAGGCCGACGTGAAATAAGCGCCGGGCCACGGCGAGCATCTGCGAAGCCACTAGAAAATGGGCGCCAGGCGGAAGCATTGCCTCACGGCTTTCGCGAGTTGGAAATACACGGCTCATCATCATCACGGCCAGCTCCTGCATCCTGACGAAGCCTAGAACTGCGCGTGGAGGCGGATCGCGAAGATGTTCACCGGCCCGCGATCGCGATTGTAGGCGGGGTTGTTGATCAGCTGGTAGTCAATCGAGAGCTGCGCCCAGGCTGCGGCGGAGAGGCTGTAGTAGGTTTCGATGACGCTCTCGTGGCCGGGATGGGGAAGCTGTCCATCGCCGATCAGCGGGCCTAGGCCGCCGGCGGCAAGGAAGCGCTGGTGGGCCGACGATATGCCGTTGATCGCACCGCCCAGCCCGAAAGTGTCCTTCGGTCGGCCCCATGTTTTACCGCTCACCGAGACGCCGCCGGAGACCGACCGGTCGATGTCGGTGAACTCGTAGGTCTCGACATCTCCGGCGGAGTCGCCGCCCCGCAGGAAGATGCCGACGCCATCCGCGACTTCCTGTTCCAGATTGACGCTGATCCCCGGACGTCCGCGATAGCGCCGAACGGCGGCGATGTCCGCTGGTTGGCCGGTGGCCAGCGCGATGGCGGTGGCGTCGTCGAACCGCCCCATTCGGCCCCTGCTGACGAAGCCTGTCACCTTCAGCTTGCCGGGGCGGCCCCAGAGCCGATGGCGCTCCTCGACCTCCACGTCGATCTGGAATTCGCTGAAGTCCGTGTTCAGGGTGGTGCTGTTGGGAACGTCCGAGAGGTTGAAGACACCCGCCCTAAGTGTCCAGCGGCCCTGGTACCACTCGGCGGCCGCGCCGTAGCTGTAGCCCCAGGCGTCGGCGGCGTAGTCGAAGCTTCCGGTATCCACCACGGACCAGTTCAGGAAGTCGTGGCGGGGATCATGGGCGTACTGGTTGTTGTCGAAGATGTCAGTGACGCCAAACTTACCGGCCGTGAACACGAGACGATTTTCGCTTTGGGTTCCCGCAAGTTGATTGAGATCGGCGTCGACGTTCGCCTTCGCGCCGCCCAGGTCCACGGTCTGTCGCAGGAACAAGCGGTGAAGGCGGAAGTAGGGAACCGCCTTGCCGACCTTGTAGGCCTCGGCGCTAGGATAGCCGGCCAAACCCAGGGTGTTGTCGAGACCGAAACCCTGGTCGATCTCCGGATTGATCCAGGCCTCCGCACCTTTCCAAAGACGCAGGCCGCCGTAGACAGTGACGTCGAACGTCTCTCGCCCAATGGCGGCCGGCGACAGACTGTTGGGACCGCTGTAGGGCGCGCGGAAAGCGGGATGGCCCTGTTCGGTCAGCGTCGATTGGATGTGGAAGGCAAACGCCTGCGGCGGCGTATCCGCGGCGGGCGGCTCGACCGCCGATGTCGTGGACGGCGCCGAGGCATCGGGCTGCGCCTCGGGCGAGGCCGCGCTGGTCGCCGGAGCATCGGGCGGGGTTTTCGCCCAGACATCGACAGGCGAAAGAGCAAGCGTTGTGGCGATGGCCGAGGCGAGGCCATGAAGTCGCACGTCCTTGATCCGGCTTGGGGACCGGGCTTCTTGCAGCAGATCGATCGCGGCCTGCGCCTGGTCAGGATCGCGCAATGCCATGATCAGCAGTGCGCGCTCCGCAGTGGCGAGCCATTCGTCGGATTTGAAAATTCTCAGCAGTTTGTTGAACATTCGAGACATGGTTGCCCCTTGGTGTCGCGGGTTGTGATCGGGCCGTGGCCAAGCGGGCCAAGGCTGGTGTGTGGTTAGGGGTGAGTTGGCGCGGGCCCGACAGGTTCGTGAATTCGTTGCCCCACGCCCTGGGCGCCGCTGATTAATCCGACGATCAGGAGCGCTGAGGCGAGGACGATCAGCGCAATCAGGTCGCGCCGCCAAGATCGTCGACGACGACGCTCACCGTGGTGGCCGACGCGGTCGCCTGTGCGTCGGTAGCGGCGCTTCAAATCGAGATCTGGTCCCCAGGACATCGATGCCTCCAGCTCGATGCGGGGCTCAGCCGTGATGGCTGAGGACGAGTTGGCCGATGCGGACCAGGACGAGGCCGCCGGCGAAGACGAGATAGCCGCGCAGGACCGCCATCCA
>JAYTXV010000450.1:0-6932 GCA_043742805.1 Caulobacteraceae bacterium
CCAATATCGGAAGGTGGCGCTATTTTCTCCCGACCCGTTGACCTCATAGGCCAGCATCGAGCCCAGGCCCGTCGGTCCGGACGACCATGCGGTCGAGGCTCGCCGTCACCGTTTGCAGCGTGACGCCTTCTTCGGGGAAAACCCGGCGGACATCGTCGAACTTTGCCTGCAGCACCGGACTGAAAAGGAGGGTCGTGGGGTGGTTCCGATTGGTGACGCCACCGATCAGCAACCCCGACATCGGATCATAAAGCCTGGTTCGAACGGCGACGTCGGCTGACCGCCCGGCCTGGGGCGGATACTCCAGTATCTTAAAGTCGTTGTCCGGCTCCATGCTCAGGAGCGCGATATCTCCAGTCAGGTCCGGAGCCTCCGATATCAGGATTTTATCCCTCGGATTCGCATAGAGCCGCCAAGTGTTAGGCCCTTGAAAAAAGCGTATTGCGTCTGACCCTTGGCGGCGAATACAGCGAAACGGAAGGTTGAGGGGAAAATTTGAGCCTGGTCCTGAAATACCGTGAAAAATCTACCTGTGCTGGCATTTACTATGGTCAACTATATCATCTCAACTCGTCGGTCAAAGTCGTCAAACGTCGTGCCGCCCTCAATAAGAACGTGGCCCTCACCTCGCCAATCGACGTCACGCAGTTTGCGCGCGCCGGCATCAATCGCGAAAAGAGTCGTCCCGACCATGGTTCTGATTGTCACCCGACAATGGTCAGCGACGATTGCGGGAAGCTTCGCATAGTCGGAGATCGGTGGGACAGCCCCGCGTCCAACGACAGGAGTCATGGCGGCGAGCGCGGCGACTGAGAGGGCTCGCAAGGTCATAGCGGCTCTCCAGGTTTGTGGGGGGTGGCGGACGAAGCGAAAGCACGCCGTCCGCAGACCGGACATTCGGGGTCGGCTGGGAGGCGTACCGTACGGACCTCCGCCGCGAGGGCGTCGTAGACCAGCAGGCGTCCGACCAGGCCCTCGCCTGCGCCGGTGATCAGTTTGACCGCCTCAAGCGCAATCATCGAGCCGATCACGCCGGCGAGGGCGCCCACGACACCAACCGCCGCGCAGGTCTCCGCGTCGGGCGGCAGGTCCGGGACCAGGCAGCGGTAGCAGGGGCGTCCCAGGAAGACCCCGACCTGACCGGTCCAACGGCCGATCGCCCCGCTGACCAAAGGTTTGCCCAGCGCCACCGCGGCCGCATTGACCGCATAGCGCGTGGTGAAGTCATCCGTGCCGTCGAGCACCATATCATAGCCGGCCAGCAGTGCCTCGGCATTCGAAGGGTCCAGGCGCACGGGATGGCGGTCGATCACAACATTGGGATTGAGTTCGATTAGATGAGACCGCGCGGCGGTCACCTTGACCTGGTCGATGTCGGCGACGCCGTAGAGAACCTGACGCTGCAAATTGGAGAGGCTGACGATATCGGGGTCGACCAGACCGATGCGCCCCACCCCGGCGGCGGCCAGATAGAGGGCGGCCGGGGCGCCCAGGCCGCCGGCCCCGACAACCAGCACCCGGGCGCGCTTAAGAGCCTGCTGGCCAGGGCCACCGATCTCGCGCAGCACTAGATGCCTAGCGTAACGATCGACCTCCTCATCGGAAAACGCCATCCGCCTTGACCCGCCCCCGTCGCGCCGCCACATCCGTAGAATGCAGACAAACGGATTTCCCGAGTGGCACGGAACCACAATTCTGGCCGTGCGCAAAGCCGGTCGTACCGTGATCGCCGGTGACGGCCAGGTGTCGATGGGCGCGACCATCGTCAAAGGCAATGCCCGCAAGGTCCGCCGGCTGGCGGGTGGCAAGGTGGTGGCGGGGTTCGCCGGGGCGACCGCCGACGCCTTCACGCTGATCGAGCGGCTAGAGAGCAAGCTGGAGCAATATCCCGACCAGCTGGCTCGGGCCTGCGTCGACCTGGCTAAGGATTGGCGCACCGACCGATATCTGCGCCGCCTTGAGGCGATGCTGATCGCCGCCGACGCGAGCTCAATCTTCACCCTGTCGGGGGTGGGGGATGTGCTGGAGCCTGAATATGGCGTCGCCGCCATCGGATCGGGTGGAGCCTTTGCTCTGGCCGCCGCCAGGGCGCTGATGGATTTTGACCTGACCGCCGAGGACATCGCAAACCGCGCCATGGGTATCGCGGCGGACATCTGCGTCTACACCAACGGCGCCCTGACCGTCGAAGCGATCTGACATGACCGAATTCACTCCCCGCGAGATCGTCTCGGAACTCGACCGCTTCGTGGTCGGCCACGCTGAGGCCAAGCGGGCCGTAGCCGTGGCTCTGCGCAACCGCTGGCGGCGGCGACGGCTGGACGCCGATCTGATCGACGAGGTGACGCCCAAGAACATCCTGATGATCGGCCCCACCGGCGTGGGCAAAACCGAGATCGCCCGGCGCCTGGCGCGCCTGGCCCAATCGCCTTTCCTGAAGGTCGAGGCCACCAAGTTCACCGAGGTGGGCTATGTCGGCCGAGACGTCGACCAGATCATCCGCGACCTGGTTGAAAACGCCCTGGCGATGGTGCGGGAGAAGCGCCGCGGCGCCGTACAGGCCAAGGCGGAATCCGCCGCCGAGGATCGCCTGCTGGACGCCCTGGTCGGCGCCCACGCTCAGGACGCCACCCGGGACTCGTTCCGCAAGAAACTGCGGGCCGGAGAGCTGGACGACAAGGAGGTGGAACTCAATCTGCCGGACACCGCGCCTTCAGCCCAAGGCTTCGAAATACCCGGCCAGCCCGGCGCCTCGATGAGCATGCTCAACCTGTCCGACCTGATGGGCAAGGCCTTTGGCGGCAAGCGCAAGGCGCACAAGACCACGGTGAGCAGCGCCTGGGCGCCGCTGATCGCTGAGGAGAGCGACAAGCTGCTGGACGACGAGGCGGTGACTGCCGAGGCGCTCGACCTGGCCCAGAACGCCGGGATCGTATTTATCGACGAGATCGACAAGGTGGCGTCACGGGCCGAACGGGCCGGCGCCGACGTCTCACGCGAGGGTGTCCAACGCGACCTGCTGCCACTGATCGAGGGCACCACCGTCTCCACCAAGCATGGGCCGGTGAAAACCGATCACATCCTGTTCATCGCCTCGGGCGCGTTTCACGTGGCCAAGCCGTCCGATCTGTTGCCGGAACTCCAGGGCCGGCTGCCGATCCGCGTGGAGCTGAAGGCTTTGACCCGGGACGATCTGCGCCGGATTCTGACCGAACCCGAGGCCAATCTGATCCGCCAGCATCAGGCGCTGCTGGCCACAGAGGGCGTGACACTGAACTTCACCGACGAGGCGCTCGACGCCCTGGCCGACGCCGCCGAAGCGGTCAACGGGGCGGTGGAGAACATAGGCGCCCGGCGCCTGCAAACGGTTCTGGAAAAGGTGGTGGAGGAAATCAGCTTCACAGCCGCGGATCGTTCCGGCGAAACGGTGACCATCGACGCCGAAGCGGTGCGCCGCCTAGTCGGCGACTTGGCGCGGAATACGGATTTGTCGCGGTTTATTCTTTAAGCCCGGAACTGGCTGGATCTGGCTTTCCAGATCGCGCGGTCGAGGGCCTTGGCGAAGGCCAGCCGCTCGGGCCGGCTTAGAACCCTGGCCACCCGAAGTTCGCGGTCCGAAAGGCGAAGCCTGAGGTCATCCTCCTCGCCGGCCTGACCGACCAGGGCTACGCGTGTGAGCGCGGTCGGCGAGGTCCAGACCATCCGGGTCCCCTTTGGGGATTGCAACAGCACCCGGACCTCGGAGGCGGTCACCTGGACCCGCTCGTTGCTGGCCGCCGCGCGGTTGCTGGCGGCGAAGGCGATGATCACCGCCAAGAGATCGAGGCCCAGGAAAATCGGCACCGGACCGGCGCCGATCATCAGAAAAAAGCTGGCCGAGCCGGCGTTGATCGCCGTCAGGACACAGATCAGGATCACGAAGCCCCGCGACGAGAGCGATCGGTGCGGCGTGATCACCGCGTCCATGAAAAAGGGGCCGTCCATCCAGAAGGCGAAATAAGCGGGTTGAGCCGGCTTGGCGAGATGCCTCGCGCGCATCATGGTCGGCCGATGCCAGCCAAAGTCCCAACGCCCCGCGAGCGCCAACGCCTACGCGTAATCTTCGAACGGTTCGAGGCGGAGATGCCGGACCCTCGAACCGAGCTGACCTATCAATCGCCGTTCGCCCTGCTGGTGGCGGTGGTGCTGTCGGCTCAGGCCACCGACGTCTCGGTCAACAAAGCCACGCCGGCCCTATTCGCCGCCGCCGGCACGCCTCAGGCGATCCTGGCGCTGGGAGAGGCCGGCGTCGCTCGGTTTATCTCGTCGATTGGCCTCTACAACGCCAAGGCCAGGAACGTGGTGGCGCTGTCCCGAATCCTGATCGAAAAGCACGGCGGTGAGGTCCCACTGAGTCGCGAGGCGCTGCAGGCCCTGCCGGGGGTCGGGCGCAAGACTGCCAGCGTGGTGCTCAACGAACTGGGCGTCGAGCCGGCGATCGCGGTCGACACCCATGTTTTCCGCGTCGCCCACCGCCTCGGCCTGTCCGCGGCCAAAACGCCCGATCTGGTCGAAGCGGACCTGATGCGGATCACGCCGAAAACCGGCCTGACCCGAGCGCACCACTGGCTGATCCTGCACGGCCGCTATACCTGCGTCGCCCGCAAGCCCAAGTGCGGCTCCTGCCTGGTTTCCGATCTCTGCCCGTCGAGAGAACTGGTCTAGAGCCGAGTCTTCGGCTCCGGGGCTCGTCAGCGGAGTCGTCTTGATGTATCTCGCCCGCCAGTTTAGCGACCCGGAGCCCCGATGAACGCCCTGTTCGATGTGACCGCGATCGGCAACGCCATCGTCGATGTGATCGCGCCCGCCGAGGAGTCATTCCTGGGCGACGAGGGCATGGACAAAGGCGCCATGATCCTGATCGACGAAGCCCGCGCGGCCGATCTCTATGGCCGGATGGCGGCCGGGGTCGAGGCGTCCGGCGGTTCCGCGGCCAATACCGTCGCGGGTGTCGCCAACCTCGGCGGTCGCGCGGCCTTTATCGGCAAGGTGGCGAAGGACGAGCTCGGTGCGATCTATACGCACGACATCCGCGCGGTGGGCGCGCGGTTCGAGACCGAGCCGCTGGTCGGCGGCCCGGCCACCGCCCGGTGCCTGATCAATGTCACCCCCGACGGCCAGCGCACAATGTGCACCTATCTCGGCGCCAGTACCGAACTGACCGCCGCCGATGTGTCGCCCGAACTGATCGAAGGCGCCCAAATCGTGTTCCTGGAAGGCTATCTGTTCGATCCCATCGAAGCCCGGCTGGCGTTCGCCAAGGCCGCGAGCCTGGCCCGGGCCTCGGGGCGGAAGATCGCGCTGTCGCTTTCGGATTCCTTCGTCGTCGAGCGGCACAGGGCGGCCCTGCTGGGCTTCATCGAATGCCAAGTCGACATACTGCTGGCCAACGAGAGCGAGATCACCGCGCTGTTCGAGACCGCCAGCTTTGACGAAGCCGTACGGGAGATCCGCAAACGGGTCGAGATCGCGGCGCTGACCCGGGGCGCGCAAGGTTCCGTGGTGCTGGCGGCGGGATCAGAACACACGCTGGCCGCCGATCCCATCGACCGGATCGTCGACACCACCGGAGCCGGCGACCAGTACGCGGCTGGCTTTCTATTCGGTCTCGCCACCGGTCACCCGCTGGAGGTCTGTGGCGGGCTAGGGTCCCTGGCCGCCGCGGAGGTGATTGGCCACTACGGCCCAAGACCGGCGACGTCGCTGCGTGCGCTCGCCACCTCCAGGAGGCTGATAGCCGCATGACCAGAACAGCCGACATTCGGCGCGACACTAAGGAGACTCAAATCCGGGTCCGGCTTGACCTGGACGGCTCCGGGCAGGCGGAGATTTCCACGGGCATAGGTTTCTTCGATCACATGCTCGACAGCTTCGCCCGCCACGGCGGCTTCGACCTGCGGGTCGAGACGACCGGCGACCTGCATATCGACATGCACCACACCGTCGAGGACACGGGCATCGTGCTGGGCCAGGCGTTTCACGCTGCTCTCGATGGTTTCAAAGGCGTGCGGCGGTTCGGTCACGCCTATATCCCCATGGATGAGACCCTGACCCGCTGCGCGGTGGACCTATCCAACCGGCCCTATCTGATCTGGCGGGTCAATTTCTCGAAACCTAAGGTCGGGACCATGGATACGGAACTGTTCAAGGAGTTCCACCATGCGTTCGCGATGCACGCAGGAGCATGCGTCCACCTGGAAACCCTATATGGCGAGAACGCCCACCACATCGCCGAAAGCGGCTTCAAGGCCCTGGCGCGGGCGCTGCGCGACGCCGTTGAGGCGGACGCCAAGACGTTGGGCCGTGCGCCATCCACCAAGGGCGTCCTGTAAGGGCGGCCCATGCAGACTCTGGCCTTGATCGACTATGGCTCGGGCAATCTGCCCTCGGCCGAAAAGGCGCTCCGCCGGGCTGCCAACGACATGACCACGCCGGTGGCGGTGGTGACGACCGACGATCCTGAGGTCATAGCTCAGGCCGATCGTCTGGTGCTGCCGGGGGTCGGCGCCTTCGCCGCCTGCATGGCCGCCCTCGGGGCGAGGCCGGGGGTTCTGGAAGCGATGGTCCACGCCGCGATGACGCGCGGCGTGCCGTTTCTTGGGGTATGCGTGGGAATGCAATTGATGGCCACGCGGGGTCTGGAGTTTGGACTGACCACGGGCCTTGGCTGGATCGATGGCGATGTCCATGCGCTGCGCGCGGGCCAACCAAATCTCAAAATACCACACATGGGCTGGAACAGCCTTGAGTACGCCTCGCCATCGCCGCTTTTTCAAGGTCTGGGTCCTGGGGTCCATATGTATTTCACCCATTCCTTCGCCATCCACGCGGATACCGACCGCGATGTCATCGCCTGGTCCGAACACGGCGATCGCTTCGTCGCGGCCGTGGCC
>JAYTXV010000451.1:0-3828 GCA_043742805.1 Caulobacteraceae bacterium
CCGCACCAGCGACCCCGACATCTTCGCCATCGGCGATGTCAGCCATCGCCCCCTGCCCCACTATCACCGCAGCTTTCGCCTGGAGAGCGTGGCCAACGCTCTTGAACAGGCCAGGCAGGCGGCGGCGGCGATTACCGGACGCCCACCCCCGCCCCATGAAGTGACATGGAACTGGTCAGACCAATACGACATCAAATATCAGTTCGCCGGCGTGCCCTTCGACGTGGACGATATCCTGGTGCGGGGTGACCCCTCCAGCGGGAAGTTCGCCGTGTTTCACCTGAATGGGGACGTAATCCAAGCCGTGGAGGCGATCAACGCCCCGGCAGAGTTCATGGCCGGACGCCAGTTGATCGGCCAAAGACGGACGATCTCGCGCACAAGGCTTGCGGACACGACCGTTTCCATGAAAGAGGTCGCGGCCTAAATTTCATGTGCGCGGGGAGACCATGCCGAAGATAACCTACATCGAACACAACGGCTCCGAGCATGTCCTCGACGTGAAGAGCGGCCTCTCGGTGATGGAAGGCGCGGTCAAAAACAACATACCGGGCATCGACGCCGACTGCGGCGGCGCGTGCGCCTGCGCCACCTGTCACGTCTATGTGGATGCGGCCTGGGCCGACAAGACCGGCGCCAAGTCGGCGATGGAGGAATCAATGCTGGACTTTGCCGAGAACGTCGAGCCGACGTCGCGCCTGTCCTGCCAAATCAAGGTGACCGACCAACTGGATGGTCTTGTCGTGCGGATGCCCGAGAGCCAGCACTAAATCGTCCGCGGAGCCGCCCGCGTGGCGGCTCTGTCAGGGCCGTCCGATGGCGTAGAACCTCGCGGCTCTCTGATCCCTCAGAGCATCGGGGGACAGGGGTAGGAGCAAAGCCAACTCCTCCTCCAAAACCGTCCCGACCCTTTCGATCGTGCCTTTGGGATCGGCGTGAGCTCCACCAACAGGCTCGCCGATGATCCGATCAACGACCTTCAGGCCGATCAAATCCTGGGCGGTGATTTTCAAGGCCTTCGCGGCCCCCTCGGCTAGGCCCCGATCGCGCTGCAGGATCGAGGCGCAGCCCTCAGGCGAGATCACCGCATAGATCGCATGCTCAAGGATCAGCACCCGGTTGGCGGCGGCAATGCCGATGGCGCCGCCGCTCATGCCCTCGCCCGTGATCACCGCAATCATGGGCACGCCCAGAGTGATGCAGCGCTCGGTGGCCCTGGCGATCGCCTCGGCCACGCCGCGCTCTTCGCCGCCGATGCCCGGATAGGCTCCGCCCGTATCGACAAAGGACAGCACCGGCAGGTTGAACTGCTCGGCCAGGTCCATCAACCGCACCGCCTTACGGTAGCCCTCGGGACGAGCGGCGCCGAAGTTGTGCTTGATACGAGTGGTGGTGTCGTGGCCCTTTTCCTGACCGATGACCATGACGGCCTGACCTCGGAATCTACCGAGACCACCCATGATGGCCTGATCGTCGGCGAACTTGCGGTCGCCGCGAAGCTCGACGAATTCGTCGATCAGCCCACCGATGTAGTCGACGAAGTGAGGTCGCTGCGGGTGGCGGGCGATCTGGGTCTTTTGCCAGGCGTCCAGGTGGGTATAGGCTTCCAGTCGCACCCGTTCCACGCGCGCGCGCAGGGCCACGATCTCCGCGTCTAGGGCTCCAGGCCCGGTCGTCTCGGAAAGCTTTGAAAGCTCGTCGATCTTGGCTTCGAGTTGCGCGATCGGGCGCTCGAATTCCAGATAGTGCGTGGCCATGATGTCGTGTCGGGTCCCACCCGGAAAAAGGCGCGCAAACTAGGCGCGAAGGTCTCCAGGAGCAAGTTCGCGACAACCAGCGGATCGTGGACCGCTGGCGGTCCCAGGCACATACCATTAGTACAGCCTGCATGAGCATCGATTTCCCCATCACCATCTATCACAATCCAGCCTGCGGAACCTCGCGCAACACGCTGGAGATGATCAGGGCGGCCGGCCACGAACCCACCGTGGTGGAATATCTGAAGGTAGGTTGGACCCGCCCGCAACTTGAGGGTCTGTTTGGAGCGATGTCCGTCACACCTCGGCAAGCGATGCGCGAGAAAGGCTCTCCGGCGGCCGAACTAGGGCTTTTGGATGCTCATGTCAGCGACGATCAGATACTGGACGCCATGGTCGCTCACCCGATCCTGGTCAACCGCCCGATCGTCGTGACCCCTCGGGGCGCCAAACTGACAAGGCCCGCCGAGCTGGTCCTGGCCCTGCTTGCACGACAGGCGGCCGGCTCCGCCGAGGAATAGGCTTCAGTCCCGCCGCCGCGACAACGGGTGCTTGGTCTCCACGACTTCTCGCAAACGATCCTGGGTTACGTGGGTATAGATCTGGGTGGTGGCGATATCCGCGTGACCGAGCAGGGTCTGGACGACGCGAAGGTCCGCGCCCCCCTCAAGCAGATGGGTGGCGAAAGCGTGCCGCAGGACGTGCGGGCTGACCTTGGCCGGGTCCAGGCCGGCCTCCAAGGCCGATTCGTCCAGCAGTTGAGCGAACCGCCGGGTAGTCAGGCGACCCGACCGCCCTCGGGACGGGAACAGCCATGGGCTGGTCTTGACGCCCTTGGGAAGGAACGATGGCCGAACCGTCAGATAGGCTCTGACAGCCAAAAGGGCGGTTTCGCTCAGGGGTGCGAGGCGTTCCTTACCGCCCTTACCTTTGACGATCAGGTAGGTCGGGGCCTGAGTAAAGGGCCCCAGGGGCAACGCCACCAACTCCGATATCCGTAGTCCCGACGCGTATAGGAGTTCGACCATCGCACCCAGCCGAAGGCCGACCGCGCCATCCTTCGCTGCGGAGGCTTCGATCAGATCTTTCATCTCCGCGCGAGTGAGAATCTTAGGCAGGAGACGTCCCGGGCGAGGCGCCTCCACGCGGGAGGTGGGATCGTCAAGCCGCCACCCCTCGCCAAGCACGAAACGATAGAATTGACGCGCGGCCGAGCGGCGGCGCGAGGCGGTGGCTGATGACAGTCCACGGACGGACAGTTCCTGAAAATAGGCCTCAAGCTGTGCCTCCCCGGCGCCGGGCAGGTCGGTTCCCCGCCCGGCCAGAAAACCCCGAAGGTCCGCCAGGTCCCGGGCATAGGCGGTTAGCGTATTGGCGGCAGCGGCGCGCTCGACCGCCATCATTTCCAGGAATGCATCCACCCAATCAGCGCCGCTCATCGGCCGTTCCTCTTGAAAGCGCCTTACGCCCCGGCAAACCGGCGCGCGCAAACTTGGCGCCGCGCCGGGCCGTCGTGTAAAGTCGCAACCGGTCATGACCACGTTGAGCACCCCACCCCGAAAGACAATCGCCTTGGTCGGCCTCATGGGGGTAGGCAAGAGCAGCATCGGACGACGTCTGGCCACCGCCCTGGGCCTGCCGTTTCGCGATGCGGACACTGAGATCGAGGCCGCGGCCGGCCAGACCATTTCCGACATCTTCACGGTGTTTGGCGAGGCCGCTTTTCGCGACGGAGAGCGCCGGGTGATCGCGCGGTTGCTCGATGAACCGCCGCACGTCCTGGCCACCGGTGGCGGCGCCTTCGTCCAGGACGAGACCAGAAACCTGATAAAACAGAAGGCCATTTCGGTCTGGCTCAAAGCCGACCTGCAGGTCCTGGCCCGGCGGGTCGCCCGCAGGGACCATCGGCCGTTGCTGATCGGAAAGGATCCGATGACGGTTCTGAAAGCTCATGTCCGCGACCGCTATCCGGCCTTCGAACAGGCCGACGTCGTGGTTGAGACCGGCGAGGCGGCGCACCAGGTCGCCGTCGACTCAATCATTTCGGCCCTGGCGGCCCATATGGCGAAGC
>JAYTXV010000452.1:0-3683 GCA_043742805.1 Caulobacteraceae bacterium
GTATTTTGGATTTTAAATAATAAATTTAGATACTTATCCACTTATTTAAGCTTGTGTTGACATTTGTTAACATTTTTTAACTATTTTAAGTCGTAGATATTTCCCGCTAGGAGTGGATATTGTCGATCCTGACAATACAATGAGGCGCCTCACAGCTGCCTTGGTCATTGCCGGCCTGGCCGCGGCCCCACTGCTTACCTTATCGTTCGGTGTGAACGGCCGGGGAGCCGGCCAAGCCGCGGCGACACAACAGGTGACGCTCCCCGGCGCGGCGCGGTTCCTCACACAGGCCACCTTTGGCCCAACCGACAGTTCGATTTCCGACGTCCAGTCAGCCGGCTACGCGGCCTGGATAGACCAGCAGGAATCGATGCCGGTCTCCGATACGCATCTGGCGTTCATGCAGCGGCGGTTGGCAGCGCTTCAGGCAATCAGCCCCTCGGCGCGAAACACCAGCGGCGACTTCTACGATAGTTTTTGGCGTCAAACCGCCACCGCACCCGATCAGCTTCGACAACGCGTCAAACTTGCCCTGTCGGAGATATTCGTAATTTCTTTCAGCGGACAAGTAGTAGATCCTAAAGGTTTCGCCTCATACTACGATGTGCTCGGAGCGAACGCTTTTGGTAATTATAGAACACTATTGGAGCAAGTGACCCTTCATCCGATGATGGGATCATATCTAAGCTACATTTCCAACGCCAAGGAAAATTTAGCTACTGGTCAAACTCCAGATGAAAATTACGCCAGGGAAACGCAGCAACTGATGTCAATTGGACTATACCAGTTGAATCTAGACGGATCAAATCAAACATACAGTTCTGGTGTGCCGATACCATCCTATTCTGATGCAGATGTAAAAGGTTTATCCAAGGTTTTTACCGGATTTGGTTGGTTTTCAAGCCATACTACGGGCCCTGGAAGCTCTTTATATTTTTATGGCGGACATAAAGACTCAAGCGCCTACGTGACGCCTATGTCAGCCTACCCGGCTATGCATTCGACCTCCGAAAAGTCGTTCCTGGGGACGACAATCAGCGCCTCGACGACTTCGGACCCCACTGGAGACCTGAAGATCGCGCTGGACACGATTTTCAACCATCCCAACGTTGGGCCGTTCATCGGTAAGCAGCTTATCCAGAAGCTGGTCACAAGCAACCCGAGCCCTGCCTACATCGCTCGCGTCGCCGCTGTATTCAACAATGACGGCGCCGGCGTGCGCGGCAATCTGGGCGCGGTGGTCAAGGCCATTCTGATGGATCCCGAAGCCCGCGACGACACGGCGGTCTCGAATCCGACCTTTGGTAAATTGCGCGAGCCCGTCGTACGGCTCGGCAATTGGATGCGGGCCTTCAACGCTACCTCGGATAGTGGATGGTGGCTGGTGGGTTCCACCAGCGCACTGGTTTCCTTCAACCAATCGCCGCTGACCGCGCCATCGGTGTTCAACTTCTGGCGCCCCGGCTATTCGCCGCCGAACACCACCATGGGCGGGCTCAATCTAGTGGCGCCCGAATTCCAGACGGTCAACGTGATCTCGGTGGTGGGCTATCTCAACGCCATCCGCCTGGCGGTCACTGGGGGCGTGGGGACACAGTCGACCACGACCGGAGCTCCGGATGTTCACTCGGCCTACGTCAACGAAATGGCCATCGCCAGGGATGCAGGGGCCCTTACCGACCGCATCAACACGCTGGTCCTATACGGCCAGATGTCCGCATCGCTCCGAGCTAGGATTATCGCCGCGGTGAACCAAATCAAGGTGCCCGGTCCGCCCGCCACAGCTACGTTAGTCAACAAAGCGCTGAAGTCTCGGGTCGGGACGGCCGTCTACCTGGCCTTCGGTTCCCCTGAATACATGGCACAACGGTGAGGCGAGCATGACCATGAACACGCTTGATCGCCGACGTTTTCTACGGCTCGGAGGCGCACTTTCACTTTTCGGGGGGGGCGCGCCATTTGCCCTGCAGCTGGCTGCGTCTGGAGTCGCCTCGGCGGCGGGCGCATCGGACTACAAGGCCCTCGTCTGCATCTTCATGGTGGGCGGCAACGATGGCGCCAACACCGTGCTGGCGACCGACGATGACTCCTGGGGTCGATACTTCGCCGCACGCAACACCGGCGTGGAGCCTATAGCGCTGATGCCCGTCGGCACGGCGCCGACACGGGCGGGTCAGGTGTCGCCCGTAACCAACAACCTGGTGCTGGCAAACACCCCGCCAACCTGGGGCGGTGTGCTGCCCATCGTCCCCAATGTCGCGCAGCCAATCCCGCCCGGGACCAACGCTGCTGTACGCAACTTCGCGCTACATCCCTTCATGGGTTCCGTGCAATCGCTGTTCAAGCGACAGCGCCTGGCGATCGTGGCCAATTTGGGTCCGCTTACGCAACCGATCACCAAGTCACAGTTTCTCGCCGGTAGCGTGCCGATTCCACGCAATCTGTTTTCGCACAATGACCAGCAATCAACCTGGCAATCCGGGGCAATCGAAGGCGCCAAGGTGGGTTGGGGCGGGGCCATCGCCGACAAGGTCATCGGCGCGAACGGCGTCAACACTGAATTCACCACCATCGCTCCGTACAACAGCGCACTATTTTTAACCGGCCGCAGCGTCGATCCCTACGTTGTCATTGTCGGCGCGCTACCGGCGATCGTGATGAGTCCGAACTACGACTACGATGTGGTTCGTGACACCACATCGACCAGCGATCTGGCCAACGACTATGGGGCGGTCGTGTCGCACTCGATCAACTCGGCGGGAAAACTGAACAACGCGGTCAGCCAGAGCGCGGCGGCGACCATCGCCGCGCCGCCGAATTATGTGAGCCCGAGTGGCGGAGGTTCTCAGGTCAACGCTCTCGCCGTACAACTTCAGACCGTGGCGAAACTTATCGCCGCGGCGCCGCAGCTTGGGATTGGTCGACAGGTGTTTTTTGTTACTCTTTCGGGCTTCGACACCCACGCCGGCCAAAACGGCACTCAGCCCGACCTCTTGGGCCAACTCGCTCAGGCGCTCGCCTATTTCGACTCGACCCTTTCCAACGTCGGTGGCGCGGATCTGAGCGCTTCAGTAACCACGTTTACGGCCTCCGAGTTTGGCCGCACCTTCACGTCCAATGGATCAGGCACCGATCATGCCTGGGGATCGCATCATTTTGTCATGGGCGGCGCGGTCAAGGGCGGGAATATCTACGGACAATTTCCAACGCTCGGTGTTGACCAGGGTGATTTCTACAACCCCGACATGGCCGGCAATATCCTTCTTCCGACCAGTTCGGTGGATCAGTATGGGGCGACCCTGGCCACCTGGTTTGGCGTCTCGCCGGCGGATCTTTCGGCCATATTTCCCAACCTCGCCAATTTCAACAGCGGCAATCTGGGATTTATCTAAGTCAGGTATTCGGCTGACAGGTCCGTCCCCTAAGTCTCGACGTGACCATGACTTGGGCCTAAGCCACCGCCGATGGCAGAACCGGCGCTCCAATTGTCTCCAGCGCCCGCGCGTCGCGTACTGGCGCCAAATCTGCGCGGGGCGCTTTGGATGCTGGCTTCGGCGGTGACTTTCACCGCCATGACAACGCTTATCAAATTCCTCGGAAAGGACTATCCCGCCCCGCTGCAGGCCTTCTATCGCCAGGCTGCCGGGCTGCTGGTGCTGGCGCCTTGGATTCTGCGCCATCCG
>JAYTXV010000453.1:0-12226 GCA_043742805.1 Caulobacteraceae bacterium
GCCCACCGCCTGATCGCCAAGATGCCGACCATCGCGGCGCGGGCGTTCAAATATTCCGTGGGCCAGCCGTTCGTCAGCCCCCGCAACGATTTGAGCTACGCCGAAAACTTCCTGCGCATGTGTTTTTCGGTCCCGGCCGAGGACTGGAAACCCAATCCCATCCTGACCCGCGCCATGGACCGCATCTTCATCTTGCACGCCGATCATGAGCAGAACGCGTCGACCTCCACGGTGCGCCTGGCGGGCTCGACCGGAGCCAATCCGTTCGCCTGCATAGCCGCCGGTATCGCCGCGCTTTGGGGTCCGTCACACGGCGGCGCCAATGAGGAATGTCTGATGATGCTGCACGAGATCGGCACCGTCGAACGCATTCCCGAATACATTCAGGGCGTAAAGGATCGTAAATACAGGCTGATGGGCTTTGGTCACCGCGTTTATAAAAACTACGACCCGCGGGCCACGGTCATGCAGAAGACCTGCCACGAAGTTCTGGCTGAGGTTGGTAACCCGGAGGATCCGTTGCTGAAGGTGGCGATGGAACTGGAGCGGATCGCGCTGAGCGACCCCTATTTCATCGATCGCAAGCTGTTCCCCAATGTCGATTTCTACTCGGGGATCACCCTGAAGGCGATGGGCTTCCCGATGACCATGTTCACCGTTCTTTTCGCGCTCGCGAGGACAGTGGGCTGGATCAGTCAGTGGAAGGAAATGTTCGAGGATCCGCAGCGCAAGATCGGCCGGCCGCGTCAACTCTATACCGGTCCTCCGCAACGCGAGTACTCCCCGATCGAGAGCCGGGGCTAGGGCTGCTCAAACCCGTTGACGCCGCATGATGCCGATCACGGCGTCGGCGGCGGCTTCCACAGGATTGACGATCCCACCGCGCATGACGCCCAGAGCCGCGCTCTGGGCGTTTATCTGACGGGTTCTTGTGTCGGAGCTATCAAGCAGGCGGCCGATATCAGCGGCGAGTTGCTGGCCGTTGCACGCGCGCTGCACCCGCTCGGGGGCCACGAAGTCGCCAACGGCGACGTTGAACAGGGTTATGTAAGGGGTCCGAATAAGACACTTGGCGATCAGGTGCGTGATGGGATCCAGTTTATAGGCCACCACCATCGGGCATCCGGCCAGGGCTAGCTCCGTGGTCACCGTGCCGCTGCAGGCGAGCGCCGCGGTCGCCGCCCACATGGCGTCGAGCCTGCCGCTTTCGGATCGCAACACGACGGGTTGATGGCGCCATTTGCGCAACCTCGAAACCACTCGATCAGCTACGCTGTCGGCCGTTGCGATGACCAGGCGAAGATCCGGGCGCTGGGATTTCAGGCGATCCACCGTCGCTTGGAAGACTGGCAGCAGCCGTTCAATTTCGCCGAGACGGCTCCCTGGCAGCAACAGCAGGATCGGCGTTTCCGGTCCGGCGCCGATCAAGTCTCGAAAGCGACCTGGATCGGCGCGGGAAAAATCACGGTCCAGAACCGGATTGCCGACGAAAGTCGTGGCCAAACCCTCGCGCTCGAAATAGCCGGCGTCGAAGCTGTGGATGGTCAAAAGGTGATCAACCGCCCGCGCCAGGGTTCTCGCCCGCCCAGGTCGCGTCGCCCAGACCTGGGGCGCTACATATTTTATCAAAGGCAACCGAGGGTCGGCCGCCCTTAACGCCCGCGCCACGCGCAGGTTGAAACCCCAGGCATCGATCAGAATGGCGACGTCGGGCCGCTGGGCGCGAACAAGTCCGGCCATTCGCCGGGCGCCGCGCAGAACCTCCGGATAGACGAACAACGCATTGAACGCGCCAACGACAGCCAGGGCCGACGGATCAAACGCGCTGACCAGACCTTCGGCCGCCAGTTTAGGGCCACCCACTCCGACGAGCCGTAAGGAATCGCCAATGCGGTCGCGTAAGGCCCGCGCGAGAGCGGCGCCGAGCGAGTCGGCGGACGGCTCGACGGCGACCACCATCACGCAAGTTCCGGTCACAACCTAACCGACACCCAGAATGAACAGGCCGGCTTCGTCGGCGAGGCGTACCGTTTCCTCTCGCTCCAGGACCAGCAGCAACCCCGCTTCGCCGGCGATACCGGCCAGGCCGGCCCTGGCCGCGCGGCGCACGGTCTCCGGACCGATGGCGGGCAGATCGACCCTCAGCTCCTGCCCCGGTTTGCTGGCTTTGGCGAGCACGCCGCATCGTTCCATTGCGTTTCCGCGCAAGACCGGGGGGAGTTCAGCCACGCGGGCCAGCATCGCGTCGGTGCCCTCCTGGGCTTCAAGAGCGAGAACCAGCCCTCGGCAACACACGGCGCCCTGCCCGATATCCAGACGACCTATAGCCCTGGCGGCCTCCAGCGCTCGGTTGATATCGGAGAGATCGGCCGGGCCTGCCTCATGGCGGCCGAGGTGGCCGCGTGGAAGGGTCAACCCCATCATCACATCATGCGCCCCCTCGACCTGGAAACCCTCCCGTTCGAACTCGCGGAGGAGAAAGGATAGCAGCGCATCGTCCCCGCCGCGCGCCGCCAGAATGGCGCCGGGAAGGGCCGCCAAGCCGCGCAGGTCGGGTTTCAAGGCGGCCAGATCGGGTCGATCGACCTTGCCGGCCAGACAGACAGCTGCGCACCCTGATTGGCGCAACGCCTTGATTCCTTTTCCTAATTCGGCGATCCCAATGTCGGCGCCGTCAAATTCATGCAGCGCCCGGTCGGCGAAACCCTTCAATCGAGCCACAAACAGCGGCCGACCCACGGCGCGGCAGTGTCGGGCCAGACTGACCGGAAGCGCACCCCCTCCCGCGATCAGACCTAGCTTGAGCATATTGGATCAGATTTCACGCTTGGGCGTGGTCAGCGGACGATTGGAATCCGCGCGGATGAAGCCGATGATCTCCATCACCTCCGGCGAATCCGCGAACGCCACGGCTGTATCTTCGAGCCGCTCCTGGAAAGTTCCTTCCTCGGCGAACAGAAGGCGGTAGGCGGCGCGGAGCTTGTTGATCGACTCACGGGAAAATCCACGCCGTTTAAGGCCCACAAGATTGAGCCCTTCGAGGTGAGCATGGTTTCCCCAGACATTTCCAAACGGGATGACATCATGATTTACACCCGCCATGCCGCCGACGAACGCATGTCGCCCTATGCGAATATACTGATGCGCGGCCGAGAGACCGCCCATGATGACATGATCCTCCACCCGCACATGTCCGCCCAGGGTCGCATTGTTGACCATGGTGACATGATCTCCGACTTCACAATCATGGGCGATGTGAACGCCTACCATGAACAGCCCGTGCGAACCGACGGTCGTGACCCCCCGGCCCATCATGGTTCCGCGATGCATGGTGACGTGCTCGCGTATTACATTGTCCGAGCCGATAATGAGACGGGTGGGCTCGCCCCGGTGACCCGCATGCTGGGGCGAGCCGCCAAGAACGGCAAACGGATGGATGACACAGTCTCGCCCGACGACCGTGTGGCCTTCGATAACCACATGGGAGGCGACGCGGACACCCGCGCCCAGGGAAACGTTCTCCCCAATGATGCAATAGGGTCCGATGTGGACCGCTTCGCCAAGCTCCGCCGCCGGATCGACAATCGCGGTGGGATGGATCACCCTCACTCAGGCGCGTCCACCAGCATGGCCGCGAAATCGGCCTCGGCGGCGAGACGCCCGCCGACAAGCGCCCGCCCGGCGAACTTCACCACATTGGCACGGGTCCTCATCACCTTGACGTCGAGACGAAGAACGTCGCCAGGCCTTACCGGAAGCCGGAAACGGCAGTTGTCGACGGACATGAACAGAATGATTTTTCCCCTCGGATCGGAATTCCAGGACTTCGACATCAGCAGGCCGCCGGTTTGAGCCATCGCCTCGACGATCAAAACACCGGGCATGACCGGGGCGCCGGGAAAGTGACCGGCAAAAAACGGCTCGTTGATCGTGATGCACTTGATGCCGACCAGCGACGTGCTGGCCACATACTGTTCGGCTCGGTCGATCATCAAAAACGGCGGGCGGTGCGGAATACGACGCAGGATCTCATGGATGTCGATGTCGGTGTCGCTCCCCGCCGACGTCTCGCTCGGTGTCATCCTTGGTCAATCCCCCCTGGCCACCGTTTCGCCATACGCGCAAGCGTGGCCGTTTCCCTCATCCATCGGCCTAAGGGGCGGGCTGGCGTACCTCCCCAGGTTTCCCCCGACGGAACATTCTTCATGACGCCAGCGGCCGCGGCCAACCTTGCGCCGGCGCCGATCGTGACGTGATCCGTGATGCCCACCTGCCCCCCGAGCATGCAACCGTCTTCGATCACGGTGCTTCCGGAAATGCCGGTCTGGGCGGCTAACAGGCAATTGCGACCGATGACCACGTTGTGGGCGATTTGGACCAGATTGTCGATCTTGGTGTTCTCGCCGACCACGGTGTCGTCGAACGCGCCGCGATCGATGCAGGAATTAGCCCCAACCGTAACGCCGTCCTGCAAGATGACGCGACCCAGTTGCGGAACGTCAACCACACCCCTGGGCCCCGGCGCCGCGCCGAAGCCGGGCTCTCCAATGATCACCCCGGCGTGAATACGGACACGATCGCCGAGCAAGGCAAAACCGACCACGGCGCAGGGGCCGACATAGCCATCGCGCCCGATCGCGACGCCGGGGCCGATGATCGCGCCAGGACCGATCACCGTCCCACTGCCAATTCGGGCGCCAGGGCCGACGCGGGCGCCTGGCGAGATGATGACGCCGTCCTCCAGAATGGCCGAGGGGTCGACTGAGGACCAGCTGAAACCAAAGCTCCGCGGGCGGACAAGCCGGTTCGCAGCCTGGGCGTAGGCGGCCTGAGGGAAGGCCGTAATCAGGGTCACACACGATTGTGGAACCGAGGAAACCAGCCTGTCGATCACAAAGCAGGCTCCGGCCAGCGTGGCCTCGAGTTCACCCAGGTGACGTCCATCGGCGCAGAACGACAGATCATCGGTCGTGGCGCCCGTAAGGGAACCAACTCCGGCAATCAGGCGCTCCGCCCCGGCGACCCTGGCGCCCGTGAGGGCGGCCAGTTCGCTTGTCGAAGCGGGCGCAAGCACTTCATAAAACCGTGAATCCGGCATCTGAAGGCCTATCGCACCGCTCTGATGGCTCAGTTCGCCGCCGCGGCGCCTGTATCGATGTGTTCGCGGTCAAAGGGGAACTGCTGCAGTTTTCCGTTCAAGGCGGTGGTCGCGGCCGGCGTCAGGTCGGACTCGGGATTTGCCAGCATGACCGAACCCTTATCAAGAAGGGCGCTGCAGTGATGGGCTTGGTAGAGTTGCTGAGCGATAGGCTCAAGTTCCTGGGCAATCCGGTTCAAAGCCTTGTCCTGAGTAGCCTTCACTTCGCGCTGGCGCAGATCAGCCTTTTGTTGAAAAGCGGCGTAGCGGGCCTGGAGTGCTTGAGCCCGGCTTTGCAGAGTGGCCTGATCGAGCGTCGCCTTTGCGGCATCCAGAGCCTTGCCATCGGTATTGATCGAGGCTTCCTCGGGGTTCAGTTCGGCGCGAACCTGGGTGACGATCTGCTCCAGGCGAGTTCTGATATAGCCGCCGACGGTTGACTGGGCGATGGCTTGATTGACCGAGAGCATGCAGAGCCCCGGAATGGCGGGGCCGTGAGCAACCGGCGGTAGCGCGGGCGCAACGGCGGCAGTTGGCTTCGCCACCGGAGGCGCGGCCATCGCGGGTGATCCGGCAAACATCAATACGATGACGCTGGCGGCGAAAGGGGAAACGGTCGATTTATTCATGACAGTTTAAAACCTTGTTGAGGTTGAGAAGCGAAACAATTCAGTGCGATCATAGTAATTTTTCTTGATGATTTTACTGAAGTCAAAACGCAGGGGACCAAGAGGTGACTTCCAGAACACACTCAAGCCAGCCGTTGCGCGAAGGCCAAGATCATCCTTGACCAAAGCCAGCGGCGCATTGGTGTTGGGGTTGAATTTGTTGGTGCGATCCAAAAGTCCCAAGGTGCCGAAATCGGTAAAGAGCGCGGCGTGAATCCCGTATTGCTCCGGCAGTTTGGTGGGAAGGGTCAATTCCATGGTGCCGATGCCATAGAGCTTACCACCCAGGGCGTCGCCATACTGAGTATCGCGCGGCCCGATGCCGGCAATCTGGAAGCCTCGGAAATCATCGCCGCCTTTGTAGAACCGATCGGTAATGCGAATGGTGTCGCCGTTCCAGCCATCGATATATCCGGCGGTGCCGGTGAAGCTGAAGATGAAGTCCTTGTTGAAACCGTGGTAGTAACCGGTGCGTCCTTCACTCTTGACGTAGTGGACGGTGCCGCCGAAGCCCGCGATGTCCTGCGAGAAATTGACGAAGAAGCCGCGCGTTGGATTCTGCGAGTCATTGCGTAGGTCGAAGCCCAAGGTGTAACCGACCAACGACGTGAGATAAGCCCCGCGCTGTTCACATAGGACGACCGATACAAGCGTAGCGCCGGGAGTACACAGAGAGTCGGGGACGATCACGTCGTCGGTCCTGATAGTGTATCGCGTGCTTAGCAGCGCGTTTGGCGCCAGCGGGAAGGCGACGTGGAAAGTCGCGCCCACGGATGTGGTCGTGTAGGAAGCCTGAGTGGTGAAATCATAGCGCTGGCCATAGATGTCAAAGCCACCCTGAAGATCTCGATTGAGGAAATGCGGTTCTGTAAATGACAGGTCGATCTGCTGCTGCAGGGAGCCCGCCGATATACGGGCGGAAAGATTTTCCCCACGACCGCGGAAGTTCGACTGGGTGATGCCGATATCCGCGACCACCTTATCAAGCGAACTATAGCCCGCGCTGAACGACAGCTGTCCCGTGGGCTGTTCAGTGACCTTGACCTGAAGATTGGTCCGGTCCGGGGCTGACCCTTGAACGTTGGTGATATCGACGTCCTTGAAGAAACCGAGAGATCTCACCCCGTTCTTCGACCGATCCACCAGGGCGCGGTTATAGGCGTCGCCCTCCGCGACACCCAACTGCCGGCGAATCACATAGTCGAGGGTTTGAGTGTTGCCGACAATGTCGATCCGATCGATGTAGACCCTCGGGCCTTCGCGAACTTCGAACGACACATCAACCGTCCGTTTGTCCGGATTGGGGGTGTAGCGCGGCCTGACATCGACGAAGGCGAAACCCGCGGCGCCGGCCGCGAAGGTCAGGGCGTCGGTGGCCTTCTCGATCTTATCGTCCGCATAGAGCTGCCCCTCCTTGATGGGCAGGATTTGGCGGAGGATGTCGCCGTTCAGTTTCTTTAGCTCGGCGTGTACCGTCATCTTACCGAAACGGTATTGGCGACCTTCGGTCAGGGCATAGGTGACCGCGAAACCATTCTGGCTGGGCTGAAGCTCCGCGACCGAGGAAATGATCCGGAAGTCATAAAACCCCCGGTTTCGATAGAATTTCCGCAGCTGTTCGCGATCGTACTCGATCCGGTCCGGATCGTAGTTGTCGTTGGACTGGAAAAATTTATACCAAGCGCTTTCCTTGGTCACGATCACGTTGCGCAGCGCATCACCGGAAAACTGAACATTCCCCAGGAAATTGACCCGCAGGATCCCACTCTTGGGTCCTTCATTGATTTCGAAGACAAGATCAACGCGGCGCTGCGGCAACTGGACGATCTTTGGCGTGACTGTAGCCGAAATCCGACCCGACCGCCTGTAGAGCTCGACGATGCGGCCCACGTCCTCTTCCACCTTAGCCTTGGTGAAAACACCCCTTGGACGAATCTGAATTTCGTCCTGCAGCTTATCGTTCTTCAGGTTGGAATTACCCTCGAACAGAACTTGATTGATGATCGGGTTCTCGACGACGCGGACAACCAGATCCGATCCCTGCAGATCGATTTTCAGGTCGGAAAACAGATCGGTCCGGAACAGCGCTTTCAGCGCGTCGTCGATCCTCGCGGAATCCACGCGGTCACCCACGCCCACGGGAAGATAAGACAGGATCGTTTCAGGGTCGATTCGCTGATTGCCCTGAACCACGATCCGGCCGATCACCCCACTCTGCACGGTTGGGGGCTGCAGGGTCGGGGTCTGAGCCGGCGCAGCCTGGGCGGAGGTGGGAGCCGTCGTCGGGGCGGGGGTTGGGCCGGCAACTGTAGGAGCGGCCTGCGCAAAGGCCGCCACAGGCATGGCTAGCGCGGTACCACAAAGCAGCGCCGTCAGGCCAGAAAGCAAGAGCGCGGGCGCGCGGGGACCTACCATCGGTTCAACCATGAAGGGATGATCGCCTTAAGAAAACAAGCTGTCGAGAAAATGGAACACCCGCTGGTGTCCTAGGTCGTTCCAAGTCGCGAACAACATCAAACCCGCCAGCAAAGCAAGTCCCGCGCGATAGCCAACCGCCTGGACAACTGCGGCCGGCGGCCGCTTAACGATCGCTTCATAGGCATAGGAGAGCAGATGCCCTCCATCGAGAACCGGAATAGGCAAGAGATTGAGGATGCCGATGCTGACGCTCATCAAGGCCGCCATCTGCATCATCGCGAAACCAACTGTGACGACCCAGCTAACCCCTTCCGTCTTGGCTTGATCGACCGCAGACTGGGTCATGGAGCCGGAGGCCACGGCGATGCCGACAAAACTGTGGAGCTGATCCGCACCCACCTGACCAGTGACGATTCGTCCCATGTAGAAAAGGGTGGTCAAGCTGACATCCCAGGTCTTTTCGACGCCGAGCGCCAAGGCCTGAAACGGACCTACCGGCGCCTGGCCACCACCACGCGCGGCCAGCCCAAGAACGCCGATATCCTGTTTGCCGCCAAAGGCGCTATCGATCTGGCGCCTATCGGGAATAGCCCTCAGGTGCACCTCGCGGCCGGCGCGAAGGACGGTGAAGTCGATCGGCACTCCGCCGCGATACTGAGTGTAAAACTGGAGATCCTCAAAGCCCACGATCGACTTGGCGTCCGCCCGGGTCACGACATCGCCGGACTGGAAACCAGCCCGCGCCGCCGCACTCGCCGGAACCACCTGAGACACCCGGTTTGAACTGACGGGACGGCCGAAAGCCGCGAAAAATAAGGTGAAAAGCACGATAGCCAAGATGAAATTGGCGCCGGGTCCAGCCAGAACGATCAGGGTTCGCTGCCAGAGCGGCTTGAAGGGGAGGTATCTACGCTCCGCCCCCGGGCCTTCATTGGCGACAATTTCCTGGCGCAGCGTCTCGAGATCATCCTGGTTCGGCACGCTGGCAATGTTCTGATCGCCGGCGAACTTCACGTAACCGCCAAGAGGCAGCCAGCCTATCCGCCACTCTACGCCGGACCGATCCCGCCAATTCAGGATCGCCCGGCCAAAGCCGATCGAAAACCGGTCGATGGCGACGCCGCACGCTTTGGCCGTCAGGAAGTGGCCGAGTTCGTGAATCGTCACGATCAAGCTCACGACGATTAAGAACGGCGCCATGTGAATTACGGCAGATTGCAGAAAGGCCATCATTGTCGGGCGGGTTCCTCGAGTCCGGCTAGGCCATGCGCTCAAAACGCGACAGGACTTGGGCGGCGAGGCGCCGCGCGGCGGCATCGATAGCCAAAGCCCTCTCCACCGCCGCGTCGTCGCTGCCACCGATCAGCTCGCCTCGGCTGTTCATCTGTTCCAGTGTCTCCGAAACGACGCGAGCGATATCAAGGAATCCCAGGCGCCTTTGCAGGAACGCGCCGACCGCGATCTCGTTGGCGGCGTTCATGGCCGCCGGCGCTCCCGCCCCGGCCTCAAGGGCCCGCCGGGCGATGCCCAAAGCCGGGAAGCGCGTTTCATCCGGCGCCTCGAATGTCAGTTGGCCATAAGCGGCGAGATCCAGGGTCGGCGCGGCCCAGCTCATCCGTCCGGGCCAGGCCCAGGCGCAGGCGATGGGCGCGCGCATGTCGGGAGGCCCCAGCTGCGCCAAGGTCGAGCCATCGGCATATTCCACCAGACTATGCACAACCGACTGGGGGTGGATGATCACGTCGATGCGGTTAGACGGCATGTTGAACAGATAGGAGGCCTCGATCATCTCCAGGCCCTTGTTCATCATCGTCGCTGAATCGACGGAAATCTTTGCGCCCATGCTCCAATTCGGATGGGCGACAGCCTGTTCGCGGGTAGCGTCCGCCATAGCCTCTCGGGTCCACGATCGAAATGGTCCGCCGGAAGCGGTGAGTATCAACCGCCGAATCCGCGCGTGATTGGCCGGCTCGAAAACCTGGAAAATCGCGGAATGTTCAGAGTCGACCGGGATTACCCTACCGCCCGCCGCCTTGGAAATCGCCAACAACGCGGGTCCGGCGCAAACCAAGCTTTCCTTGTTGGCGAGGGCAATGGTCGAGCCCGCCCTGGCGGCGGCGAGGGTCGGGGCGAGACCGGCGGCGCCGACGATGGCGCTCATAACCCAGTCGGCGCCCTGCCCGGCCGCTTCGACCACGGCCGAGGCTCCCGCAGCGGCCTCAATTCCAGAGCCGTTCAGACGTTCCCGCAACTCCGGAAGCTTACTCTCGTCCTCAATAACGGCCCGCGCCGGACGCCAGCGGATCGCCTGAGTGGCCAGATCGGCGACATTCCGGCCCGCCGTGAGAGCGAGGACTTCGATGTCATCGCCGGACTGGGCCAACAGATCGAGCGTGGAGACGCCAACCGAGCCGGTGGATCCAAGAACCACCACGGAACGTCCCGGCATCAGTGCGCCCAACCGTATTTGACCACGAGCCGCGCGACCGCGAACACCATGACCGCAAACATCAAGCCATCCACCCGATCGAGCAGCCCGCCGTGCCCGGGAATGATGTCGCCGGAGTCCTTTACACCAAATCGTCGCTTCAACATCGACTCCCAAAGATCGCCAGCCATGGTCCCCAAGCCCCCCGCCAGGCCGATTATCGCGGCGCCGGCCAGCGACAATCGCATGAACACCGCCGCGACAGCCACCGAAGCCAGTATGCCGGCTATAAGGCCGCCAACGAATCCCGCCCAGGTTTTGTTCGGTGAGAATCGCGGCCAGAGCTTCGGACCCTTCAGAGCGTTTCCGACTACAAAGGCTCCGATATCGGCCGACCATGTCGTGGCCAACAGCATTGTCGTCCACCCTGGTCCCTGAGGCGTACCGATCAACCAGACGAACACAAGACACGCGGGAGCGATGTAAAGCACCCCGTAGGCTCCGTCGATAGGCCGCTCGGCGGCGGCTCCAGCCGCGGCAGCAGCCAGAAAGGCGCCCAGACCAATCACAGCCCAAGCCTCGGCGAACCGGTCCAGGAAGGCGAGAAAGATTACGGCGACCACGGCAAAGCTCGTGACCACCGTCGCCCGCCGCGCGCCTTTCGGCGTGGCCATGGCCGACCACTCAATGGATAGCAGAACTCCGCCCACCGCGATCAGGACCAGGAACGGGGCGCGCCAAAATTTACCAGAAAGGTCAAAGGCCCATACAGCGCCAAGCGCCGCAGAGGCCAGAACCGCTCCGGACACCGCGCGCACCGCGAAATTGGCCCAATCGAAGCGCCTAGCCGGCCGCAAGGATCGTATCTTCGGCGGCGGGTTCACCCGAAACCGCGCCGTAGCGGCGCTCGCGCCCCTGGAATTCGGCGATCGCCGCTTTCAGATGTTCCGGCCCGTAGTCAGGCCAATAGACCTGTTGGAAAACAAGTTCGGCGTAAGCGCATTCCCAGAGCAGGAAGTTGGAGATCCGCTGTTCGCCGCTGGTGCGGATGATCAGATCCGGCGCCGGGGCCGAGGCCGTCGAGAGATAGGATTCGAACAACCCTTCGGTCAGTTCGTGAGCCTGTGACCGACCCTGCTCGACCCGTAGCGCAAAGGCGCGCGCCGCGTCGACTATGTCGGCCCTGCCGCCATAGTTGAAGGCTACCTGAAGATGAAATCTATGGTTGTCGACCGTCCGGCTTTCAGCGCGTTCAACGATTTCGAGAATATCCGGCTCAAGCCCCGTGCGCCGGCCGACAATCCGCACTTTTACGCCTTCGCGCTGCAGACGATCGATATCGCTGCGAAAATAAGTCTTCAGCAGGCCCATCAGTTCGGAGATTTCGCGAGGCGGGCGCCGCCAGTTTTCGGTCGAAAATCCAAACACAGTCAGCCGCTCGATACCCAAGCCGGAGGCGCCTTCCACCGTGCGCCGAAGGGCCGCGACACCGGCCCTGTGCCCGAGCGAACGCGGTAGTCCCCGCTCCTTCGCCCAGCGGCCATTGCCGTCCATGATGATCGCGACATGCAGGCC
>JAYTXV010000454.1:0-6558 GCA_043742805.1 Caulobacteraceae bacterium
TGGACGGCGGCGGCGCAACCACCACGACGACCGATCCCGGCGCACTGGCGTTCGCCTTCATCCTGCAGCTATTGGGCCTGCCGGCCAATGCGTCGGAAATCCTGCACTACAGCGGTCGCGCCGCGCTGAACGAAGATGAGATCCTGCGCGCCACCAAGCGCTTCCCGATCAAGTCGCGGGCCATTTCCACCACGGTCGGTCGTCTCGAGGCAACCCCCCTGCCCGCCCTGGCGGCGCTGAAGGACGGCGGCTGGATCGTGCTGGGCAAGGCGGCCGAAGGCAAGGTGCTGATCCAGGATCCGCGCAAGCCTTCGCCCGAAATGCTCGCCCCCGAGGCCCTCGCCAATATCTGGACCGGCCGGGTGATCCTGCTGACCCGGCGGGCCACGCTCAGCGATCCCTACACCCGGTTCGGGGTCGGCTGGTTTGTGGATGCGGTGAAGAAATACCGCGCCCCGCTGATCGACGTGCTGATCGGCTCGTTCTTCCTGCAGGTGTTCGGCCTGTTGGCGCCGCTGTTCTTCCAGGTGATCATCGACAAGGTCTTCGTTCACCGGGGGCTTTCGACCCTGGAGGTTCTGGCCCTCGGCTTGGGCGTGCTGTCGGTGTTCGAGGTCGTGCTGGGGGGGCTGCGGACCTACCTGTTCGCCCATACCTCCAACCGCATCGACGTCGAGTTAGGCGCCCGGCTGTTCCGGCACTTGTTCGCTTTGCCGATGGCCTATTTCCAGGCCCGCCGGGTCGGCGACACGGTGGCCAGGGTCCGAGAACTGGACACCATCCGCCAGTTCCTGACCTCCTCGGCCATCACCCTGGCGCTCGACCTGTTCTTCGCCATCATCTTTCTGGTCGTGCTGTTCATCTACAGCCCCTTGCTCACCATGGTGGTGGCCGGCGCCCTGCCTCTCTATGTCCTGCTCAGCCTGGGCCTGACACCGATCTTCCGCGAGCGCCTGAACGAGCGGTTCAAGCGCGGCGCCGACAACCAGGCGTTCCTGGTCGAGGCGGTGTCGGGGGTTGAGACGGTCAAGTCGATGGCGTTGGAACCGGTCATGCAACGCCGCTGGGAGGAACAGCTGGCCGGCTATGTCAACTCGGCTTTCGCCGTGGTGGGGGTCGGCAATATCGCCACCCAGACCACCACCTTGATCAACAAAATCACCATGGTGCTGATACTGTTCCTGGGCGCCGGGCTGGTGGTCAACAATAAGCTCACCGTCGGCGAGTTGGTGGCCTTCAACATGATCTCCTCGCAGCTGTCGGCTCCCGTTCTGCGGCTGGCCCAGCTTTGGCAGGATTTCCAGCAGGTGCGCATCTCCATCGACCGCCTGGGCGATATCCTCAACACCACCCCCGAGCCCGGCCAGAGCGCCCAGGCCAGTCTGCCGCCAATCAAGGGCGATGTGCGCCTGGAAAACGTCGGGTTTCGCTACCGGGTCGATGGCCAGCAAGTGCTGAAGGAGGTGTCGCTACACGTGCCGGCCGGCCACGTCATGGGCATCGTCGGCTCGTCCGGGTCCGGCAAGAGCACCCTGGCCAAGTTGATCCAGCGGCTTTACGTGCCCGAGAGCGGCCGGGTGCTGGTCGATGGTGTCGATCTTTCGATGGTCGATCCGGCCTGGCTGCGCCGCCAGATCGGCGTGGTGCTGCAGGAGAACGTGCTGTTCAACCGCACCGTGCGCGAGAACATCGCGCTCGGCGATCCTGGCATGAACATGGAGCAGGTGATCGCCGCGGCCGAACTGGCTGGGGCGCACGAGTTCATCCTGGCCTTGCCCGAGGGCTACGAAACCATGATCGGCGAGCGTGGCGCGTCGCTTTCGGGTGGGCAACGCCAGCGCATTGCCATCGCCCGGGCTCTGGTCGGCAATCCGCGCATCCTGATCTTCGATGAAGCCACCTCGGCCCTCGACTATGAGAGCGAGGCCGCAATCCAGGCCAATATGCGCCGCATCACCCAGGATCGAACCGTGATCCTGATTGCCCACCGGCTGTCGACGCTTCGCGGCGCCGACACCATCGTCACTATCGAGGGCGGCCGGCTGATCGAATCGGGAAATCACGACAGTCTGTTGCGGGCCGGTGGCCGCTATGCCGAGCTCTGGCGCCTGCAATCTGGCGTCTCCGGTCAGGCGGAGCTCCCGGCGTGAGCGGCTTATCGGATGCGGTGACCGGCCTGCTGCGCCGCGGTGTCGAGCAAATGGACCGCAAGGACGAGCGGGAGTTTCTGCCGGCGGCGCTCGAGGTGCTGGAAACGCCACCGTCGCCGGCCGGCCGCGGATTGGCGATCGTGATCGGCTCGTTCTTCATGATCGCCGTGGCCTGGTCTTTCCTGGGCAAGGTCGATGTGATCGCCACTGCGCCCGGCCGGCTGCTGCCCAGCGGCAAGACCAAGGTGGTCCAACCGCTGGACCCGGGGGTGATCAAAACCATCGCCGTTCAGGACGGTGATCACGTCAAGGCCGGCCAGCTGCTGATCGCCCTGGACCCTACATCGCCCGGCGCCGATCGAGACCGCCTGACCCACGACGTCATCCAGACCCGACTTGATCTGGCGCGGCTCAACGCCCTCAAACCGATCGCCGAGGGGCACGGCTCGCCGGGAGCAATTGGCGCGGTCGATGGGGCCACGCCCGACGACCTGGCCCAGGCCAGGGCAGCCCTCAACGCCCAGCTCGACGCCCAGGCGGCCAAGGTGGCCAATCTGGACCAGCAGATCAGTGAAAAGCGGGCCGAGGTCGGCGAGGTCGGCGCGGTGATCGACAAGACCAACGCCAGCCTGCCGATACTGGCCGAAAAGCAACGCCTCCACGCCCGGCTGCGCGAGCAGGGCTATGGCACCAGCTTCGCTTCACTGGATGCCGAACAGCAGCTCAGCGACGCCAAGCGCGATCTTGTGGTGCAGGCCCAGCGCCTGACCCAGGCCAGGGCCTCCGTGTTGGCCTTGCAGCGCCAAAAAGCCCAGGCGGTGTCTGAATTCGCCGCCGGTGTTCTGGACGAACTGCAGAAGGTTCGCGAGAAAGAGAACCAGCTGTCCCAGGACCTGATCAAGGCCCAGCAGAAATCAACCGCCACCGAAATCCGTTCACCCATCGACGGGGTGGTGGAGGAACTGGCCATCCACACCGTTGGCGGCGTTGTCTCTCCAGCCCAACGGCTGCTGATCGTGGTGCCCGACAGCCAGCAACTGACCGTCGAGGCCCAGCTGGCCAATCGCGACGTGGGCTTCGTCCATCCGGGCCAGGATGTGTCGGTGAAGATCGAGACCTTTAACTTCACGCGCTACGGCTTGGTGCACGGCAAGGTCATCGACGTCAGCCGCGACGCCGTCGCCCAGGCGACGCGCCAAGCCGAGGACCCTTCGACGGGTCCAGCCCCCGCGTCGGCCGGTTCGCCAACCTACGTGGCGCGCATCAGCCTGGAGAAAAACAGTATGATGGTCGAGGGCCGCCGCGAGGCCCTGGTGCCCGGCATGGCCGTCACCGCCGAGGTCCGCACCGGCCGCCGCACCATCATCGACTACCTGCTCTCCCCCCTGGCTAGAAAAACCAGCGAGGCGATGCATGAGCGATAGGATGCAGGAGTTGCTCTGGCGGAGTTGCGCGGGTCGGTAGCCCGGCGCTTCAAATCCCGAGATTGATCTCCGTCAAGATCTCGCTAGGCGCGCCTCGGTCGGCGCCCTCAGGGCTGGAGAGTCACGTTGTTGCGGGGCGCGCCGTTGTCCTGATGATCCACCCTGGGCTTGTGCGGCGCGGCATCGGCGGCAGCTTGCCGGGCCTTCGCCCGGGCCTGAGCCTCCGCCTCGGCCTGATGCTGGCGATCGGCCTGCGCCGTCGCTCGGGCCTGGGCGGCGGCCTCGTTCTGTTTGGCGGCCGCCGCGCGCGCCTGCTCGCGCTGAGCCTGTTCAGCCGATCGCGCCTGCTGCGCCGCTGACTGGGCGGCGGTTTGAGCCGAAGCTCGGGCGGCGGCTTGGGATTGACGGGCCGCCTCGGACTGCGCCTGCTGGCGCCGCATCTGGTCAGCCATCCGGCCTTGCTCCGCGGCTCGCGCCTGCTGCGCAGCCTGGGCTTGTGCCTGAGCCTGCTGTCGCCGGGCTTGATCCGCCAGCCTAGCCTGCTCAGTCTGCCGCGCCTGATCGGCGGCGCGAGTCTGGGCCTGAGCTTGGGCTTGGGCCTGAGCCTGAAGCTGGGCTTGAACCTGCTGTCGGCGAGTCTGGTCCGACAGCCTGGCCTGATCGGCTAATTGCGCTTGGCGAGCGGCGTCGGCCTGAGCTTGCTGGGCCCGGGCCTGAACGGCCGGATCGATCCTGGGTAGTTGGGCTTGGGGCTGCAAAACCTGCGGCGGCGGATAAGTCGCCGGCTGGTTCGGCCCCCTCGCTTGCTGGGGCGCCACGTAGAGCGGCGGCGGCGGAACCGAGGCCGTGGCGCGACGGGCGTCCGCTTCGCGGCGCCAGGCGGCGTCGTCGGCGGCGTGCTGGTCGTTCCAGGCCCGCCAGTCGGCGTTCTGTCTCTGCTGGCGCTCCCACGCCTGGCGTTCCTGCATCATGGCCGCCTGGCGGGCCTGCCAGTTGGCGGCGTAGGCCGCTTCGTGGCGCTGTTGCTGGACGGCGGCGTAGAGGGCCTCGGCGCGAGCCAGATATTGCCCCGCCAAGACCGCTTGGCCGTCAAGGGCGCCATCGGGAAGCGGCCTGCCATAGGAGTCATAGACCACGGCCAGTTGACCCTGGTCATAGCCATAGGTGTAGCGGGAATCGCGAACCAGATAGGGCCGACCGGCGCCGGACTGATAGTAATAGTAGCGCTCACCCTCGGGGGTCGATTCCACCACGCGGGACGATCCGTCCTGGGCGCGCCAGACCCACGGTCGCTCGCCCTGGTAGTTGACCGCATAGTCCGGGGGACTGTCGGCGAACCCTCTGTTCAGACCGGCGGCTCGGTTCACATAATCATAGCGCGCCTCGCGCGATCGGGGTGCGGCCACCTTGACGCGGGGCGCGGGGGGCAAGGCGGCGGCGAGCGGCGCGTCGACGGGCGCCGACATCGGCGCATTGGGATCAAGGGGCAAGGGAGCCAGTGGCGCGACGACGGCGTTGACGGCCGTGCCCTGGCCGGGCGCCGTGGCCTTGTTACAGGCGGCGAGCGCAAGAACGCCCAGAGCGGTGGTGAACAGAAGCGTAGCTCTGTGAGTGCGGGAATTTCGGCTCATGATCATCAAACCCTTTCGAGACGTCGCCGTTCCCGGCGTGCTTGTGTTGTCTGACCGGAGCCGTGTGAACGGCGCTTGAACGAACCTAGATCGGCCGGACCTCGCTGGTCTTCCAAGCCGCAGCCATCAAGCCGTTGCTCAGAAGAGACTTGTCGATCACCTTGCGGGCTGACTCAGTCCCGACCACGGGCGGCATGGCCGGGTCGAGAAGGCCGATCTGCACCAGAACCGAGGCCTGATCCCGGTAGATATGCTCATGCGCCACCTCGACGCACCGTCCGGCTGATCGGCGCGAAGGTGGTGTCGGGCGGATTGCCGCCGATGAGGTGTCATTTGCAGAGGCGTTTCTTTTCAACGTGGCAGACACCCCCGGCCAGGGTCGGGATGTGATTGACATAGGGGTCGGCAACCATGCTCGCGGAACCTCGGACCCGGCCGCGCACACTCGACGTCTCAGTCCGCCAGCAGGCCGTCAAGCCGTTCGACGGCCTCGACGAACTCTTCCTTGAAGCTCTGCACCACCTGCCCCGCCGAGCGCACGGAATCGATCAGCCCGACCCCCTGGCCGACGAAATAGGTGACCATCTCTCGCGCCTTCGCATTTCCCGCCGCCGCCGCGCGATCGACCGCGTGCAGGGCGCTCTCGCTGACCAGGGTCTGCAACGGCATCGGCAAGGGTCCGGGGCTGTTCGGGTCGCGCTCCCAGGCTTCCGTCCACGCGGAACGCAGTTGGCGGGCCGGCTTGCCGGTCCGGCTCTTCGAGCGAACCGCGTCTCTGGAGCTGGCCTCGATCATCTTTTCGCGGAATATCTCGGTGGTCTCCGACTCGGTGGTGGCCAGCCAGACCGACCCGGTCCAGACCCCTGCTGCGCCCATCGCCATGCAGGCGGCCATCTGCCCGCCGTTCATCACGCCGCCGGCCGCCAGCACCGGCACGTCGCGGATTTTGCGGATCGCCTGGATCACTTCCGGAACCAGGACCAGAGTGCTGACCTCGCCGCAGTGCCCGCCGGCCTCGGTGCCCTGGACCACCAGGATGTCGACCCCAGCATTGACCTGGCGGATCGCGTGTTCGCGCGCGCCTACCAGAGCCGCCACGGGTACGCCGTAGCGCTTGCCCATCTCGATCATCGCCGGCGGCGGCACACCCAGCGCATTGGCGATCAGCCGGATCGGGAACTCGAACGCCGCTTCGAGGACCCTCAGCGCCTGCTCGGGGTCGAACGGTTGCGGCCGGGTGTCGGGCTCGCCGAGATGGGCTTCGGGCAGGCTCACGCCGGCCTTGCCCAAGAGGTCGCGAGCGAAATCGCGGTGACGGTCGGAGACACGGTGGCGCAAGCTCTCATGGGTGAC
>JAYTXV010000455.1:0-11178 GCA_043742805.1 Caulobacteraceae bacterium
AGGCTGATGCCGCGCGTGCCGGCCGGGGCGCCCTCGATCCGGGCCAGAACCAGGTGGACGATGTTCTCGGTCAGGTCGTGCTCGCCGCCGCTGATCCAGATCTTCTGACCGGTGATGCGGTAAGTTCCATCGCCGACCGGGACCGCCTTGGTGCGCAACAAGCCAAGGTCGGTGCCGCATTGCGGCTCGGTCAGATTCATCGTGCCTCCCCACTGTCCCGAGGCCAGCTTGGGCAGATAGAGCGCCTTCTGTTCCTCTGAGCCGCCATTGAGGATGGCCGAATAGGCGCCGTGGGTGAGGCCCGGATACATGGAAAACGCCATGTTGGCCGAGGAACTCATTTCGCTGACCGCCAAATTGACCACCGCAGGCAGCCCCTGCCCGCCCCAGGCCGGGTCGGCGCCCAGGGCCGGCCAGCCGCCCTCGACCAGAGCCTTATAGGCGGCCTTGAAGCCCTCGGGCGTGGTGACGGTATTGTCCTGTCGCCAGACGCAGCCAGCCTTGTCGCCGACGGCGTTGAGCGGGGCCAGAACCTCAGCGTTGAACTTCGCCGCCTCGTCGAGGATTTGTTCCACGGTGTCATAGGTGGCGTCGGCGAAGCCCGGCAGATTGGCGTACTGCTCGATGGCGAGAACGTCGCGCAGCAGGAACAGCTGCTCGCGAACCGGCGGTTGATAGGTCAATGGCGGGTTCTCAGGTGGGTTTGGTCAGGCGTGCTTGGCGAGCGCGTGGTCCAGGCGACCGACGGCGGCGCGGCCCTTCGGCGCGGGTTCGCCGTCAAGCAGGTCGGGGCGGACCTTGGCCAGGTGGCCCTCCATCCGCGCGCAGGCCTCGCGCAGTTCGGCGATGGCGTGGTCGATATCCTCGCGTTGTTGTTCAAAAACGACGATGCGCTCGCGGAATTTGCGCAGAGCCTTGACGTTCTGAGCCGCGCCGCCGTCCTCCTTGCCGTAGAGCATCAGAATCTCGCGGATTTCGGCCAGAGACAGGCCCACACGCTTGCCGCGCAGGATAAGCTGCAGCCGCGCACGATCCTTGTAGGAATATACCCGATTCAAGCCCTGACGGGCGGGGGCCAGCAACCCCTTGTCCTCATAAAACCGCAGCGCCCGGGGGGTGCATTTGAATTCGAGGCACAGCTGGCGGATAGTGAAGGTCCGTTCCGGACGGCGAAGTTCGATTCCCATGGCGGGTCTCCCAATGATTGGTGGATAGGGCCTCTTTGGGGACCCCTTACCAATACCAAGCTAGCCAAGCCTTACGCACACGTCAACATCGCTTACGTTCACGTCAAGTCAAATTGATTGGCGCCGATCGCCGCTTTGTCACCGGCGGTCCTTGGCCTAAGATCAGCAGTGCTTGTTCAATGGGGAGGAGTGACGCGATGAATTTCCTGCTGCGCATTCTGGCCGCGGCCCTGGGTTTCTGGATCGCGGCGCACACGGTGCACGGGGTGCATGTCGAAAGCATCACCGGCCTGGTGTTGGCCGGGCTGTTACTGGGAGTGTTCAACGCCCTGATCCGTCCGATCCTGTTGATCCTGACCTTGCCCCTGACCATCGTGACGCTGGGGCTGTTCATCTTCATTCTGAATGGCCTGACGGTCTGGCTGGTTACGGTGTTCATCCATGACGTGCGGATCGAGGGTCTTTGGCCGGCGATCCTGACCTCTCTGGTGATCAGCCTCGTCAGTTGGCTGGCGAACGCCCTGCTGGGCGACCGGCAGGGTCGCGGGTGAGTCCGTCGCCGGGTTCGTGATTTGACAAGGCTAGGAGTCGCCTCCATCTCTGGCGCGGGGACGGCGAACGTGAGGATGACATGAAACGTCGTATCAAATCTGGCTCTCTCGGCCTTACCGTGGCCGGAGCCTTGGCGGCCACTTTGCTTTCCATTCCGGCTGGGGCGGCCCTAGCGGCGCCAGAGGCGCCGACGAAAACGCCGTGCTTCTTTGTCACCCAGTGGGGTGGATGGAAGTCGCCCAGCCCCAAGGTAATCTATCTGGGCGTCAATATGCATGACGTCTATCGCCTGGACCTGGCCGCCGAGTCCTCCCATCTGCAGTGGCCGGACGCCCGGCTGGTCTCGGAGGTGCGCGGCTCCAGCAGCATCTGCACCGCGCTTGATCTGCAGCTTTCCGTGTCCGACTCGGGCGGGTTCCGCGAGCCCCTGTTCCCGGCGAAACTGACCAAGCTGACGCCTGACGAAGTCGCGGCGATTCCCAAAAAATTCCGACCGAACTGACGTCGATCCCAGCGGCCGCCAAGCGGCCGCCGCGGGCCGCTAACGGGTTTTGGACCTTCAAGACTGGCCAAATCGCCTGGGATGGGCGATTGACACGGGCTGAGCCCCTTAAGTCCGAGGACGATGCCGTATGCCGCGCAAACCCAATTACCAGTTCGAACGCCTAGACCGCGAGCGGGTCAAGGCCGCCAAGGCGGTGGAAAAGGCCTTGATCAAGAAGGAACTGAAGGAACGGGAAGATCGCGAAAAAGCCGGCGGCGGAGATCCCGAGTAAGTTCCAGGCTCCGGCCCTTCGCCCAATTCAGAGTTGGGGGGCGTTTCGTCGGGCCGTGAACCGCAGCCCCGCCACTGTCGCGAGGCCGGCAAGCATCAGGCCGACGCCGAGCCACAACACGCCGTGCACGTCACGCTCGCCAACCACCTGAGACGCCAATAGGGGGCCCAGCGCCCCGCCCAGCAATTGCGCCGCGCCGCTCTGCATCGCGGCGCGGCGGCTGGGGTCGGCGTCGATGGTGAAGGGCACCAGGAACGGTCCCAGAAACAGGCCGAACAGACCGGCCAGGGCGTTGGCGCCGATGAACAGCCAAGCGCCGGGCCTGCCTCCAAAAACCGCCCACACCGCCAGGTAGACCACCGAAGTCATGATGAAGACCGTGAAATAGCGCACCCGTCCAGCCAGCACCGTCGCCAGGACGCCGCCGGCAACCTGAGCGGCCAAGGAAGTCCAGAGAGCGGTCCGAGCCACCTCGGCGCCCAGTCCGGCTTCCTGGGCCAGGGGTTGAAGATAGACCCCCACCGCCCCCGCAGCCGAGACGAACACCAGGGTCGCCGCCAACGCGACCCAGCCCCGGGGGGGCGGAGCCTCGCTCTCGCCCGGCCCTGTGGGCAGAGGGGCGAAGCGTTGGGGCGCCAGCAGGGCCGGAATCACGCCCAGCAGACTCGACGCGGCCAGGGCGGCAAAGGCGCCGTTGGCCCCGAACCTGGGAAAGATGAATGCGGCCAAGACAATGGCCAGCAAAAGTTGGGCCAGGGTCTGGGTCGTGAAGAACGCGCCAGCCCAACGCTCGGGCGTCACCGTTCGGGCGATCATCGAGACGGTGATCCAAAGCAACACGCCTTCCACCGCCCCGGCGAGGCCGCGAAGGGCCATCAGCGACGGGCCGTCGGCGCCCGTGGAAATCAGATCGACGACGGCCAGGCCCAACGACGCAGCCACGGCGATCAAACGCACGCGATCCGGCCGGCGGATCAAGCCCATGGCGCCGGTGGAAAGGCCCATGCACAGGGCTTCGGTCGTTGCGGTCAGGCCGATGCCAGAGGCGGTAAGCCGGTGTTCATCAGCTAGGGCCCCTAGCAATCCGGGCAATATACCAAGCACCAGCAGGCTGTTGACGCCCACCGCCAGGGTTGCCGCCGCCTGCCGGCCGGTCAGCGAGGGGCCGACCGCTTCATGGACCAGATGGTCTGTCATCGGGCGGCTATCAGGCTTTTGGATAGAGAATGATCTGGGTGCAGCGGAAAACCGCCAGAAGACGGCCCGTGGCCTCGTCCTCCACCGCCGCGTCCCAGATCTGGGTGGTGCGCCCGCCATGCAGCATGGTGGCCGAAACCACGACGGAGCCTTCGGTCAAGGTGCCGATGAAATTGCACTTCACCTCGGCGGTGGTGAAACCGCTGGCGTCGGCGGGCCAGACCGTGGAGACGCCATAAGCGCAGAGGATGTCGGCCACCGAGAGCACCGTCCCGGCCAGCAGAAATCCGGTGTGGGCGACCAGATCGGTCCTGACGTCGAACCGGCCCACCACCCGGCCGGGCTCCACGATGGTGATCACCAGACCCAGATGGCCGGGCAGCTTGCCCTCGTTGGCCCGGTTGAGATCCTCGACCGATGTGTGATTGCTGGTGATGGGCACCCGCGGCGCTCCCTTTTTGCCGAGGAGCACCATGGCCGCGTTTCGCGATTCTTGCCACGGGAGTATGAACAGGTTTGATGATTGTTGCAGGCTCCAAAATCGATAATTTCGCCCTGACTCTGGAGCGCGAGGGCCTGATCGTCCTGCCGGGCCAGCCTTTCGCCCTGACAACCGATGAGGCCGATCTGGTCTCGCCGCGATTTTCCAACGGCCGGGCCAAGAACATAAGCCTTGGTTCCAACGGCGGCGTGCGGGGCGCCGCGCGGGACGAGGTCGCCAGGAGCCGCCTGGCGGCGCTGATGGCGCGCTACCGGGACTGGGCCGAAAGTCTGATCAAGGCCGAGGCGCCGCGATACGCACCTTGGCTGGAGCCCGGCCGGACCAGCCTGCGGACCCGCGAGGTGGCCGAGGGTTCGGAGAGCCCGCGCGGGGACGACCGACGGTTGCATGTCGACGCCTTCGCCTCCCAACCCACCGGCGGCCGGCGAATCCTGCGGGTTTTCACCAATATCAATCCGGCGGGCGAGCCCCGAATCTGGCGGGTAGGCGAGCCGTTCGAACCCCACGCCCGGCGGTGGGCGACCCGGCTCAGAGCGCAATGGCCGGGCGAGGCGTGGTTGCTGAGCCGCCTCGGCGTCACGCGGGCCACCCGAACACCCTACGATACCCTGATGTTGGGTCTGCACGACGCCTCCAAGCTGGACGCCCGTTATCAGCGCGAAGCTCCGCGTCGCGAGGCCGCTTTCCCGGCAGGGACGAGCTGGGCGGTCTACACCGACAGTACCGTACACGCGGCGATCCGCGGCCGGTTCTGTCTGGAACAGACCTTCTACCTGCCGCTTGAGGCCATGGCCGATCCAACTGCGTCGCCCGCTCGAATACTCGAGCGGATTGTCGGGCGGATTTTAGTCTAGGCCTCGGCTCTCATCTGCTTTTGGGGGGAGACGCTGACCTAAAGCAGCGCCAGGACGGCGTCGCCCATTTCGGTCGAACCCATGGTTCCGCCAAGGTCGCGCGTGCGAGCGCCCGCCGCCAGAGCGGCGTCGACGGCGGCGGTGACTTTGTTGGCGAGGTCGGGGCGGGCCAGGGACCAGCGGAGCGCCATGGCGAAGGACAGCATCGCGGCCAGGGGATTGGCGATGCCCTTCCCGGCGATGTCGGGAGCCGAACCGTGGATCGGCTCGTAGAGGCCGGGCGTTCCCGCGACACCGATGGCCGCCGACGGAAGCATGCCCAGCGACCCGGTCAGCTGGGCCGCTTCATCGGAAAGGATGTCGCCGAACAGATTATCGGTAAGGATGATGTCGAACTGGCGCGGGTTCTTGACCAGCTGCATGGCGGCGTTGTCCGCCAGCATATGCTCCAAGGTCACGTCCGGGAATTCGCGGTGATGCAAGGCGGTGACGACCTCCCGCCAAAGCAGGCCGGTTTCCATGACATTGGACTTCTCACAGGAGGTCACCTTGTTGCCCCGACCGCGAGCCAGTTCGAAGGCCACACGAGACACCCGCTCGATCTCGGAAGTCGTATAGACCTGGGTGTCGACCCCGCGGCGCTGAAGGTCGGGCAGCACCTCGATTCCGCGCGGCTGGCCGAAATACACCCCGCCGGTAAGTTCCCTGACGATCATGATGTCCAGTCCCTCGATCACCTCGCGCTTGAGCGTCGAGGCGTCCGCGAGGGCCGGAAAACACAGGGCCGGGCGCAGATTGGCGAATACGCCCATGCCGGTGCGCAGCCCCAGCAACCCCGCCTCCGGGCGCAGATGGCGGGGGGCGCTGGCCCATTGCGGACCACCGACGGCGCCCATCAGCACCGCGTCTGAGGATTTGGCGCGCGCCAGGGTTTCGTCGTCGAGCGGTGTTCCCAGCGTGTCATAGCTGATCCCGCCGAACGGGCGGGTCTCGATGGCCAGTTCGGGCATGACCCGTTCGGCCACCCGGCGAGCCTGGGTGGTGACTTCGGGACCGATTCCGTCGCCGGGCAACAGTAGCAGAGTGGGCATGGGGTGTGATCTTGATCAGAGCGGGCGTTGAGCGGCGATCTCGTAGGCTGTCAGACGCCGGTCGGAAACCCCGAAACTTGGCCCGGCGGCGCGCCAGAGGGCCATGTGATCGGTCTTGAAGTGAGCGTCCAGGGCGGCCTGATCACGCCAGACCTCAAAAATGTGCATCAGGCCAGGCTCAGCCACGTCCTCGGCGTAGCCATAGGCGCCGCAGCCGTCCTCGGCCTGGCTGGCGGCCATCATCGCCTTCATATGCGGTCGGAAAGCCTCGACTTTCTCTGGAGGCACCCGGACGGTGCCGGCGATGATCAGGGTCAAGCGGCGGCCTCCAGCCAGGGTTGGTCCAACGCGCGGCGCGACTCATAGACGTCGATTTCGGCCGCCGCCTGCAGGGTCTCGCCGATGGCGTCGAGGCCCTTGAGCATCTTCTCCTTGCGGCCTGGATCGATGTCGAAGGCGAAAACCGCGCCCGACGGAGCGGTCACGGTCTGGGCCTCGAGATCGACCGAAAACACGTGATTGCCGCCCTTGGCCTCGCCTATCAGGGCCTTCACCTGATCGCGCGGCAAGGCGATCGGCAGCAGGCCATTCTGAAAACAGTTGCTGTAGAAGATGTCGGCGAAGCTGCTGGAGATCACGCAGCGGATGCCGAAGTCCAGCAGAGCCCAGGGGGCGTGCTCGCGGCTGGAGCCACAGCCGAAATTGTCTCCGGCGATCAGCACCCCTGCTCCGGCGAAGGCCGGATCATCGAGTACGAAGCCGCTCTTGGCCCCACCGTCTGGGTCGAAGCGCATGTCGTAAAACAGTCCCCGCGCCAGCCCCTCGCGGTCCACGGTCTTGAGGAACTGCTTGGGGATGATCTGGTCGGTGTCGATGTTGGCGACATCGAGCGGCGCGGCCTTGGCGTCAAGGCGGGTGAAGGGGGTCATGGGTCAGACTTCCAATATATCGAGGCCGGTATACGCCGAAAAGACGCGATCGCGGGTCGCCACGATGAGCCCCAGTTCGAGCCCCGGGGCGATGATCATACGATCGAACGGATCTTTGTGGAATTGCGGCAGATGACGCAAGCGAGCGACAACGGGAAGATCGAGAGGCACAACATCGGCGACGATATCCTCCAACAGCCCGCGCACCACTCTTCAACGCATCGAGCGTTTTCAAACCGATCTGGGTGGAGTCGGAACCGAGCCAGAGCAGAGCGTTGGCGTCGCGCAGATAAGCCTTCACAGTTCGCCGTCTGGCTTAGCATCACCGTGGAAAAGGGCTTCGATTTCAAGGTCTGGATCGTCGAAGTTGTCTGGCAGCTTCCAACCCAGGTGATCCCAACGGCCGAAGCGCGGCTCGCGCTGGGTTGGCGGGGATACGGCCGGCGCATCAAGCTCAACCAGCTTGGCCCGCGCCTTGACCAACATGGTCAGGCAGAAGCTACCCGTCCGCATCACCCAGCATCAAGGATGGCGCGCCGGGGACGCCGGCGCGAACGGTGAACACCTGAGTGCCGGGCTTGCGGCCAGGGCGGACGGGCGAAACGTCGAGACCGGCGGCGGTCAGGCGAGCCTGGGCGGCGGCGGGGTCAGCCACGCGCCAGGCGAGCCCGGTTATGCGGTCGGGGCCATCGCCGACCGACGCCTTGAGGTCAGCGCTGATCTCGATCACCGCGCCGCCGCAGCGGAAGAACAGCAATCGCGACCCCCATTGCGGATTGGCCCGGTCGAGCCTGAGGTCCAGCCCGAAGCGACCGCCATAGAGGGCCACGGCACGTTCCGGATTGGGGGTGTGGATGACCACGTGGTCCAGGGCGTGAGGCGCGTCCGGGCGGGCCGGCGGCGGCGCGGACGGACGGGCCGCGACCAGAGCAATCGCCACGCCATGGGTGGCGGACCGGGACAGGATTGCTCCCTCGAACGAGACGCCGCGACGCTCGAGTATTCGGCGGGCCTCCGAGAGGTCCGGCGCCGCGAGACCGAGGCTGAACACCGGATCGCCGCCGCCCGGTCCGACCTCCAGGGCCATGTTGGCCAACTGGAAGCGGCGCGTCTCACCTTTGGTGGGAGATGCGGCGAGCAGGATTTCGTAAGCGAGAGCACACGCATCCGGATCGGCGACGGCCAGGCAGATATGGTCCAGGCCGGTGATCACGCCGTTACGCCAGGGTTCGGACATCGACGATGTGGCCGGCGATCGCCGCCGCCGCCGCCATGGCCGGGCTCATCAGATGGGTGCGGCCGCCCCGGCCCTGGCGGCCTTCGAAGTTGCGGTTGGAGGTCGAAGCGCAACGTTCGCCCGGGGCCAGCCGATCGGGGTTCATGCCCAGGCACATCGAACAACCGGGCTCGCGCCAGTCGAAACCCGCCTCGCGGAAAATGATGTCCAGGCCCTCTTCCTCGGCCTGATCTTTCACCAGGCCGGAACCCGGGACCACCATGGCGCGGACATGCCCGGCAACCTTACGGTCTTTGGCGATCGCGGCGGCGGCGCGCAAATCCTCGATGCGGCTGTTGGTGCAAGAGCCGATGAACACCCGGTCGATACGCGCCGCATCGATCCTCTGGCCCGGTTCCAGGCCCATATAGTCGAGGGCGCGGCGGATGGCCTCGGCCCGTTCGGCCTCGAAATCGGCCGGATCGGGAACCCGCCCCTCGATGTCCACGACATCTTGCGGGCTGGTTCCCCAGGTAACGGTCGGCGCCAGCGTGGCGACGTCGATGGCGATCTCCGAGTCGTAGCTTGCGTCAGGATCGGAGACGAAGGTCTGCCAATGGCTGATGGCCATTTCCCAGGCGCCGCCCTTGGGAGCCGACGGCCGACCCATCAGATAGGCGTAGGTGGTCTCGTCCGGCGCGACCAATCCCGCCCTGGCGCCGGCCTCGATGGTCAGATTGCAAAGGGTCATCCGCCCTTCCATGGAAAGCGCCCTGACTGCCTCTCCGGCGTATTCAATCACATAGCCGCCGCCGCCGCTGGCGCCGATCTTGCCGATCAGCGCCAGGGCGTAGTCCTTGGCGCCGACACCCGGGCCAGGCGTCCCCGTGAAGGTCACGCGCATGTTCTTCGACTTGATCTGCCGCAGGGTCTGGGTGGCCAGCACATGCTCGACCTCCGAGGTGCCGATGCCCTGGGCCAGGGACCCGAAGGCGCCGTGGGTGGATGTATGGCTGTCGCCACAGACGATGGTCATCCCCGGTTGGGTGCGTCCCTGTTCGGGGCCGACGACATGGACGATGCCATTGCGAGGATCGCCCATCGGGAAGAACTCGATGCCGAAGTCGGCGACATTGCGTTCCAGCGCCTGGAGCTGAGCGCGGGCCTCGAGATCGGTCACGGCGCCGACGCCGAGCGCTTGGCCCTGGGTGGGAATGTTATGGTCGGCCACGGCCAGGGTGCGATCCGGTCGCCGCACCGGCCGGTGGGCCGCCCGCAAGCCGGCGAAGGCCTGGGGCGTCGTCACCTCATGGATAAGGTGCAGATCGATATAGAGAACGGTCTCGCCGTTGGCGTCACGAGAGACGTGGTGCGCGTCCCAGATCTTGTCATATAAGGTTTTGCCGGACATGAGCCGCGTTTAAGCGCGACGAAGCCTCGCGTCCACCGCCTGATCTCCAAACCGTCGATGGTCTCAAGCCATCGCCAGCCTGCCGCTCGCGGCCTGCGCTTCCGGCAGACATCCCATGTCCGAAAGGGTTTCCCGCATCGCCGCGTCGAACGACGTGAAGGGAACCTCGCCAAGGAAGGCGCGAAGCTTCGCGTCGTCCAGGCCGATCGCCTTCCGCCAAAGGTAGCGCATCTCCAACAACTCGCGGAACGTCTCGACGAAAGGCGAGAGCGCATAGATCAGCGGATAGGGAAACGGCTTCAGCGGGATCGCTGCGTCGCCGGTGACCCGGCGGATAGACCGAGCCATCTCATCGCCCCGCTCCAGCCAGTGACCCGCGAAGTGAAAGGCCTCGTAGTCGGCCAGGCCCGCTTCACGGTTCAGCAACCGGACCATGGTCTCGGCCATGTCTGGCAGATAGGCGAAGGCGTGGCCGACATCGACCGGTCCCGGCGCCAAGACCGAGCGAACTCGGCCGCCCCGGCGGCTGGTCAGCCACATCAGGCTGCTGTTGGGCGCGGCGGGGCCGAAAAAGTCGCCGGCGCGCAGCACCAGGGTCTTCACGCCGTCCGGGAGGGCGGCTTCCAGCATCCGCTCCATCTCGACCCGAACCTGACCCTTGCGGGTAACCGGGGACTGAGGCGCGGTTTCGGCGATGTGGGCTCCGGACTCCGGCGCGTAATTATAGACATTGCCGGGCAGGACAATCCGGCCGCCATGAACCTTGGCCGCGGCGATCGAGGCGGCCAGCATCGGGATCGCCAGACCCCGCCAATCCTTGTAGCCGGGAGGATTGGCGGCGTGCACGATCACGTCGGCCCCCAGCGCGGCGGCGACCACATCGGCGGCGAGCATGGCGTCGCCCTGCACCCATTCGATCGGCATGCGCGGGCCGGCCTTGGCCTTGGCGGCGGCCGGATCGCGGGCCAGGGCGCGGACGCGCCAGCCGTGGCGGATCAGGGCCGCGGCCGCGTGACAGCCGAACGATCCGGTGGCGCCGATAATGAGAGCGGTCTTGGTCATGGGGTGTCTCCGTTGTGACGAGACAGGGGTAGGGCCCGCCCCAACTATTCGGAATTGTCCAAGACTGCAGGCTAGCTATACATCGGCGCATGACAGGCGCACCGGACTGGGATCTCTGGCGATCGTTCCTGGCGGTAATGGACGCTGGCAGCCTTTCGGGCGCCGCCCGAACTTTGAACATCGCCCAGCCCACGGTGGGGCGTCACATCGAGTCCCTGGAAGCCACCTTGGGTGGCGGCCCGCTGTTCACCCGCTCGCCCGGCGGATTCCGCCCGACCCGCGCTGCCGAGGCGCTGGAGCCACACGCCCGGGCCATGGCCACGGCCGCCGAAACCCTGCTGCGCACCGCCAGCGGCGATGCGGACGAGGTGCGTGGGGCGATCCGCCTGACGGCCAGCGAG
>JAYTXV010000456.1:0-11023 GCA_043742805.1 Caulobacteraceae bacterium
ACGCCTGATGGATCGTCTGCAGACGCGAACGCCGGAGGCTCAAGCCGAAGCCCAGGCGCTGATGGATGCGCGGGGCGCCTTAACCCGCGAGGCGCGAAAGTTTGTCGACCGGCGGTTCGAGGTGTTCGGCCGGGCCGCCACCGAGACTTTCATGAACGACGCGGTGGCCAACCGCGCCATCGACAAGCTCAGCCTGCGCGACATGGAGCGCATGAAAGCCGTGGTGGCCAAGATGGCCAAACGCATGGCGGTCCGGCACTCCCGTCGGCGCAAGGTCCGCAATCGCGGCCATCTCGACATCCGCCGCACCCTGCGCGCCAACGCTGGCTATGACGGCGTGCCCTTCAAAGTCGTGTTCAAGCGCAAGCACCGCGACCGGCCGAAGATCGTCGCCATCTGTGACGTCTCGGGATCGGTGGCCGCCTATGTGCGGTTCCTGCTGATGTTTCTCTACGCCCTCAGCGAGACGGTGGCCGACCTGGGGGCGTTTGCCTTCTCCCATGAGCTGCGGGATGTCTCTGGCCCGCTGAAGAACCTGACCTTCGAGGCGGCCATGGACCACATCATCCAGGAAGTCGGCTCGGGCGGCACCGACTATGGCCAGGCATTGATCGACCTTCGCGAGCATTCCTGGGACCAGATCGATCGCCGGACCACCGTGCTCATTCTGGGCGACGGCCGTTCCAACCACACCGATCCGCGCCTGGACATCTTCGCGGAGGTCGCGGACCGGGCCAAACGCGTGGTCTGGCTGTGCCCCGAACCCCCTGGCCGGTGGGGCTCGGGCGACAGCGAAATCCTCCGCTATCGATCCTTCTGCACCCACCTTTCATACTGCGCCACGGCGTTGGATCTCGAACAGGCGCTCGACGAAGTGCTGCTGGCCTACGACTGAGGGCCTCGTGATTTGATCCGTTATTCCCTTCGATGGAAATCGTCCTGCAATCGGCGGCGATAAAGGCACCGTAGAGGGGCTGTTGGCCGAAGTTCGCTCAATCAATTTGTCGTTGTGGTTCATGATCGTCGCCCGCGTGGTGATCCCCGGGGGATCGGCGGGCGTCTTGGCCTCCTGCAGCCAGATTACCCTCAACCGGGCGCAACCGGCCGCGTTGCCCGCCGCTGAACCGCAGCTGGCTGGATTGAACGATCAGCTGCCCGACCCTATCCTGCGTACTGCCGGTTGAGCTTGCGCATCCCCTTGATCCAGCGGTCGTAGTCGCCGGTCTTGCGCCGCATGTAGTCGAGCACCACCGGATGCGGCAGGATCAGGAAGTCCTCGGCCTCGATCGCCCGCAAGCAGCATTCGGCCACGTCCTCGGGTTCGATCATGCCGTCGACGCTGGCGACGCCATCGGGGTTGCTGGCGGTCATCGCCGTGCGCACGGCCTGGGGACAGAGCACCGAGACCTTGATCCCCTGGTCGCCATGGGTGATCGCCAGCCATTCGGCCAGGCCCACGGCCGCATGCTTGGTCACCGCATAGGGCGCCGAGCCGATCTGGGACAGCAGGCCGGCGGCCGAGGCGGTGCTGGCTAGATAACCGCCGCCGCGCGCGGCCATCCGGGGAACCAAGTGGCGCGCCGCCCAGACATGGGCCATGACGTTGATGTCCCAGATTCGCTGCCAGCCAGCGTCGGAGGTCTCGGCGCCGCCGCCTATGCCGATACCGGCGTTGGAAAAGAACAGGTCGATGGGGCCGTGGTCGGCCTCTATGGTTTCGATCAGATGCTGGATGTCGGCCTCGACGCCGACATTGGTCGTGAACGCCACACCGCCGATTTCTTCGGCGACTTCCTTGGCGCCGTCGCCGTTGAGGTCAGAACAGACCACCAGCTTGGCGCCCTCCCTGGCGAAGCACCGGGCCAGTTCGCGGCCGATGCCGCTGGCCGCGCCGGTGACCACGATGATCTTGTCCTTGATTTCCATGGGATGGCTTCCTCCGAGGCCGATACGTCTTGTGCCTCCGTCCATAGCCGCCGAAAGGCCGCGGCGTCTATCCGGCCTGGCCCGTCCGATGCTGGGCCGCGACCCTGGCCAGCAGTTCCTTCGCCTCGGGCGTGCGCATCAGTTCGGCGAACAGCCGGCTTTCCAGCTGGAACATCTCCCGGCTGACCGGTGACACCGCCTCGCGCGCCAGGCGCTTGATATGGGCCACGGCCATCGGCGAGCGGCCGGCGATTTCCAAGGCGATCGACCGGGCGCGGTCGAGGGCGCTTTCCTGGGTGTCGGCGGGGACCAGTTCCTCGATCATGCCATAGGCCAGCGCCTGGGTGGGCGAGACCGTTCGGGCGCGCAACATCATCTCGATGGCCCGGTTGCGGCCAACCAGGGCGGTCAGGCGCTGGGTGCCGCCTGCGCCCGGCAGAATGCCCACCGAAACCTCGGGCAGGCCGAAACGAAATGGGCCATCCTTGGCCACACGAATGTCGGGCGCCATGGCGAACTCCCAGCCCCCGCCCATGGCCGTGCCGTTCAACGCGGTGATCACCGGTTTGGGCAGGTTCTCGATCTCCAGCAGTAGATCGTGCAGATTGACGAGCGGCCGATCTCGGCGCTGGGCCTGACTACCGCCGACTTGCCCCTGGGCCGCCTGATCCAGTTCCACTACCGAATAGTGCCGGATGAAAAACCCCGGCAGCCCGCCGGTGAAGATCACCGCCCGGACATCCGTCTCTATCAGGCGCGGCATGAGCTCGGCGAGCTCGAATACCGTGCCCGGATCCATGGTCGCCAGGGGCGGGTTGGTGATGGTGATGGTGGCCACGCCGTCGGCAATGTCCAGGGTCAGTTGGGGCATGGCGGCGGTGTTCCTCTTCTTGATCCCGTTTGAGCCGGACTTTGGCCCGGCGCCGTCGTGGACGAAAGCCGATTTGCATTTATTGAAACCATTGAGCGCCGGCTGTGATTGTGAAACCCATGCAAGACGCGTTACGAAGTCATTCAGGTTGGGGAGGCGACAGCCGATGAGTTTTGCCGAGGCCAGATTTGGCGGCGCGGTCGTGCTGACGGTGGCCGGTCGCGTCGATCTGACCAACGCCGATGCGTTCAAGGACGCCCTGACAGCCGCCCTGGAGGCCGCCGACGTGGCCGTGGTCGTCGATATGTCCGGCGTCTACTACATCAGCAGCGCCGGCCTGCGGTCTTTAATGATCGCCCTGCGCGCCGCGAAGGCAGCCGGAAAAGGTCTTGGCGTCGCAGCTCTGACGTCGTTGGTCCTGGAGATTTTCACCATCAGCCGATTCAACCTCGTCCTCTCCCTTTTTCCGGGCGTGCGTGGCGCGCTTGAGGTTCTGTCGCCTGACGGGCTTGGCCAATTCGACGCGTCATAGGGAGAAAAGGCGAGTGAAGATCATCTTCTGGGGTACGCGCGGATCCCTGCCGGCGCCGCTGAACGGCTTGGCCGTGCGGCGAAAACTCGTGAACGCCCTGGTCAAGGCCGCCGGCCAGAATCTCGACACGCCCGAGAAGGCCGAGGCGTTTTGCGATGAGTCCCTGGGCTTCGCCGACTGGAGCACTTTTGGCGGCAACACCTCCTGTGTTCAGATCGACACCGGGGGCCCGGACTACCTGCTCTGTGACCTGGGATCGGGCGCCCGCGAGTTTTCCCTGGCCGCGCTCGGACGGCACGGCCCGGCCGCGCCCCAGACCTATCATGTGCTGATCTCCCATGTGCATTGGGACCACATCATGGGATTTCCATTCTTCGTGCCGGCCTTTATTCCGGGCAACAAGATCCGCATTTACAGCTGTCACCCCAAGTTCGAGGCGGCCATCCGCGCCCAGAACCATGAACCCTGTTTTCCGGTGGAGTTCAGCGCCCTGGCCGCCAGCATCGAGTTCATCCCCCTGGAGCCGGGCGTGCCCTATGATATCGCGGGAGCCAAGGTCACCGGCATGGCCCAACTGCACGGCGGCGAGTCTTTCGGCTACCGCATCGAGCAGGGTGGCAAAACGGCGATCTACACTACCGACGCGGAATACAAACCCGAAGACACAAGCCGGATGGATCGTACCGTGGCGTTCTTCAAAGGCGCCGATCTGGTGATTTTCGACTCGATGTACTCCTTGGCGGAGTCGATCTCGGTCAAGGAGGACTGGGGCCACTCCAGCAACATCATGGGTGTCGAGCTCTGCCAGATGGCAGGCGTTAAACAGCTGTGCCTGTTCCATCACGAACCGGTAAACGATGACGAACGCATCGCCGGTATCCTGGCCGAGACCCTGCGGTTCGAGGAAATCACCCGCTCGGGCGAGCCGCTGGCGATCCGCGCCGCCTACGATGGGTTGGCGATGGAGCTCTGACACGTTTGGCCCTCGATATCGCTGGGACTTTTCGGCGAATGACCGGGGGACTTGGCCGGCGCGTGGCCGCTGGTGTTCTGGCGGTGTTTCTGCTTTTTCAGGTGGGAATCCCCCCTGACTTCAACGTCGCGCGGCTGGCGCTGTTCGATTTCTTTCAATCGACCATGCCGCGCCAGCCGACCGCCGACCATGTTGTCGTGATCGGCATCGACGATGACGCCATCAAGACCGAAGGCCGCTGGCCGTGGCCTCGCGATCGCCAGGCCGCTTTGATCAGGTCGCTGTTGGCGGCTCACCCAAAGGCCGTGGGGTTTGACGGTTTCTGGCCGGGCGCGGCCAAGGAAGATGCGGCTCTGGTCGCGGTCCTGACCGGCGCCCCGTTCGTGGTGGGGGTGCAAGGCTTCGATCCCGGGCGGCCGATTGAATACGAAGGGGTGTTGCCGACCGTCCCGATCGCTGGTGGCGACCGGCTCGCGGACCGCTTGCCGTCATTTCCCAGCGCCGAGGGCAGTAATCCTCCGGTCGATGCCGCCGCGGCCGGCCATGGCGTGATCTCCAACCAGGCCGATCGCGATGGCGTGTTTCGGCGCTACAGTTTGCTATCTGTCTTCGATGGACGCATCGCCCCAGCCTTGAGCCTTGAGCTTTACAGAGTGGCCGAGCGCGCGGAATTCATAACCTTGCTCGGGCGCGATAACCGGGCCGCCGCGGTGCAGGTCGGATCGATCCGCATCCCGACCGATCGGGAAGGTAGAATCTGGATCGACTACGAGCCGCGCAATCTGGTCAAGGTATGCTCGGCGATTGCCATCGTGCCCGGCAAAGGTTGCCGCTTGATCAACTCCAACACCATCGTGTCGCTTAACGATAAGTTCGTTCTGATCGGTGTTTTGGCTCCGGCGCTGGAAGGTCAACAGCGAAAAACCCCGATGGGCGGCCGGGAAGGCGCGATGCCAGGCGTGGAAATTCACGCCCAGGCGCTGGAGAACATCATTTCGGGTGAGTTTGCCCGAACCGTGCCGCATGCGGAGATCGTCGAACCGGCGCTGACCCTGGTCCTCGGCCTGTGTCTGATTATTGCGCTACCCGAGGCCTCGGTTTTTGGATGCGCGATCTTGATCGCCGCGACGGTGGCGATTCTCGGCCTGGGCGGCGCTCTGCTGTGGCGGGAATTTCGCATCCTCGCGGACGTGGCCAGCCCGGCGATCGGCTGCTCGGCGGTGGTGGTCGGGATGCTGGCCGGAGGGCTCGCCGAAGCCGACGCTCAGCGAAGGCGGCTACGCCAGGAACTCGAGATTCGCAATCTCGCCGCCGCCCACGCGGAGGGTGAACTGGAGGCGGCCCGGGCTATTCAGATGGGCATCCTGCCCAGACCCGAGGACCTGGCGCGCGATGACCGCTATGATCTGGCTGCCTTGATGGTTCCGGCGCGGCAGATCGGCGGCGACCTTTATGACTTCTTCAAGATCGACCCCGACCATCTGTTTTTCGCCGTAGGCGATGTCAGCGGCAAGGGCTTGCCCGCCAGCCTGTTCATGGCTCTGGGCAAATCGCTGTGCAAAAGCTGCGCCCTGCGTGGCGAGACCGATATCGGCGCCATCGTCCGCCGCGCCAATCAAGAAATCTCACGCGACAATCCGGAGATGCTGTTCATCACCCTGTTCGCGGGCATTCTGAATCTTGAGACCGGGGAACTGCGGTTCTGCAACGCCGGGCATGACGCGCCCTTCCTGTTGCGGGCCGGCGAGGCCCCGCTGTCGGTGCTTGGCGAGGGAGGGCCGCCGCTCTGTGTCGCCGATGAGTTCCCCTATCAAACTGAAGTCCGCAGGCTGATGCCCGGTGATTTGCTGTGCCTGACCACCGACGGTGTCACCGAGGCGATGACGGCCGACGGCGCTCTGATGGGAAGGAATGTAGTGGAACGGGTTCTGGCCCCGACCACGGCCACCGCGAGCGCCAGACAGGTGACCGAACTTTTGCAGGCGGCTGTCGCGACTTTCGTCGCCGGAGCCGAACCGTCCGATGACCTGACGATCCTGATGCTCCGCTGGCAGGGTCCTACCTTACCGTGATCTCAACCCGTCGGTTTAGAGGCTCGGGTGTGTCGTCGGGCGTCGCGTTCAGCAGGTCCCGCTTTCCGCGACCCACCGCCGTGACTGAATCGGCGCCCACGCCATATTTTAACAACACCGGCAGCAACGTGTTCTTGATCGATTCCGCTCGCTGCAGCGCACGCGCGTCGTTGTAGTCATCGCTGCCCGTTGTGTCGGTATGCCCGGTGATGACGATCTCGACGGCCTTGCGGGTCTTCAGCGTGTCGAGAAAGCCTTGCAGGGCGGCCTCCGACTCAGGGGTGAGATTCAGGCTGTCTAGCTTGAAGAACAGATCCTGGCTCACCGGCGGCTCGGGCATCGCCGCGAGAGTCTCTCCGAAGATCCGTTTGATCTTGCGATCGTCGTAAGCCCCGGCCGCCAGTGGATGGGCCGACCGCGCGCTCGGCGTCGCTGCCGCATAGCCCTTGTTCAGCACGGTCCGACTGTCGCCGGAGTGAACCACAACGGCTCCCACCTGGCCATTCGGTTCGGGCAGCACCACCACCAGACTGCGCTCGGCGCAAGCCGATAGCATCAGGGCGACCAGAACCGGGGCCAGAACCAGGGTGGTCTTCAACATCAGCCCTCGGTCCCGTCCGCTCGTACGACAAACTCAGTACCGCGCACGCCAAGCACGGCGACCGGCGTGCGGACGCGCATGGCCTCAGGCGTCTGCTTGACGATCTGTCCGGACTTGATCGCCAGGGTGCCCTTCTTGAGCGACACATCGAAGGCGCCGTCGTGGGTGGTGGTGTTGAACCGGAACTGGTCGATGCTCAGGCGGCTGAACGGCCCCAGCGCCATCAGGCTGTTGTCGGTAAAGGTGATGCCCACGGAGCTATGGCCGGCGGTGATCACCATGTCGGACTTGAACACCGGGCCGCCGACCTGGGCGGGTCGGGTCTTGCCGGCCTGGACGATGGTGACGGTTCCGGTCTTGGTCTTGATCTGGCCGATGCGTTCATCCGCCAGGGCCGACAACGGCAGGCCGACCACGAAGCAGCCGAGCAGCCAAAAACTGTTGCGGCGCCGCCCGTGATAGGCAATCGAGGACACCGTGCTTTGCATGGGGAGGTTTCCGTTGAACAAAGGTATCCATGTCAGCCGCGCTTGAACTGGATATGCCCGCGACCAGCGCCGCTCTCGTCAGCTGCCTCCAGAAGATAGGTCAATTCGGCGTGTCTGAACACCTTGAGCCTGACCTGGTGGCGCGAGTGCTGGTCGTCGTTGAGGAGCTTTTCCTTAACACCATCAAATACGGCTACGCGGCCGAGTGCGATCGTCCGGTCAGGCTGGGTTTGGAGCAGGGGTCAGGTCAGCTGACCCTGACCTATGAGGACGAGGCCCCGCTGTTCGACCCCGCCGCCTGGAACGCCAACGACGAGCGGTCCCCGCCGGCGCCATCCCTGCGCGAGGGCGAGGCCGGGCTTGCCCTGCTGTTCGGCCTCGCCGGGAGTGTGACCCATCAGGCGCTGCAACCTGGCAATCGTTTGGTCATGACCTTCTCGGCCCCGCTTACGGGCCTCACCAGCAGTCGCCGACATTGAACCAGGGCAGGTTCAGGACGCCCGGATGCAGCACGACGCAGGTTGATCATCAGGGGCCACATGAACGGACCGGACCATGTGCGATATCAGAAGCACTATGCTCAGCACGACCAGTCCACAATCGGCCACGCGGTTCGCCACGGCCTGAGCCGGAGTTCTAACTGTATGAATCCACTATAAGTTTATCCGAAACTGAAACTTGGTTTTGCTTTGCAGCCGGACACCGTTACCCTGATCTGGGTTGGCCCCGAGGGGCTGAAAAACCGATGAGGAGGCCGCGTGCCAAAGTTGATTCTGCATCACTATCCGGAATCGCTGTTTTCGGAGAAAGCCCGGGCGATGCTGAACGCCCGGGACCTTGCCTGGCGCTCGGTGATCATTCCCATGATCATGCCCCGGCCGGACACCATTCCCCTGACCGGCGGCTATCGCCGCACTCCGGTGCTGCAGGTCGGCGCCGATGTCTATTGCGACACCGCCCTGATCGCGGCCTATCTGGATGATAAGGGAACAGGAACGACATTTTTCCCGGCCGCCAGCCGCCTGGCCGCCCAGACCCTGGCCCGCTGGACCGACACCGAGCTGTTCTGGGCGGCGGTGACCCTGAGGTTCCTGCCGGCCAACGCCGGTTCATTCTTTGCCAACGCCGAGGCGGCGACCGCTTTCGCCGCCGACCGCGCCAACTTCAGCCAGGGCGCCACCGTCCGCCGCCTGCCGGTCGACGAAGCCCTGCCGCGCTATAAGCTGTTGATGGATGAGCTGCAGGCGCAGCTGTCCGACGGTCGCGCCTATCTGTTCGGCCCCGATTGGACCATCGCCGACTTCTCGGTCTACCATGTGCTTTGGTTCATCCACGCGGGCGGCGCCATGGCCGACGACCTGGCCAGGCGTCCTGCGGTCAAGGCTTGGTATCAGCGTATGCTGGTCTTCGGGGCAAAGCCGGGCGTCGACATGACCGGCTCTGAAGCATTGGAGGTGGCCGTCGTCTCGACGCCGCACCCCCTGGCGCACGCGTCCAGCGACCTTGCCGGCATACCCACTGGCGCGCTGGTCGACGTCGGCCCGACCGACTACGGCGTCATGCCGACGCGGGGTGAACTGCTGCATTGCGACTCCGCCACCATCACCATCAGCCGCAAGCATGATCTGACCGGGGTGGTGAACGTGCATTTCCCCCGCCACGGCTTCGGCGTCACCCGGGTCTAGGATTCAGGCATCATGGATATCTCACTTTCGGGCCGCGTGGCCCTGGTGACGGGCGCCAGCCGGGGCATCGGCCGGGCCATCGCCCTGGCCCTGGCGCAAGCGGGCGCCGACATCGCGGTCAACTATCGCCGCGACACCGGGGCGGCCAACGAGACCATCGCCGCAGTCCAGGCTCTAGGCCGCAAGGCCATCGGCTATTCGGCCTCGGTGGAGAACTGGGACGAGGACGTGGCCATGGTAGCCAAGGTGGTCGAAGACTTCGGCGGCGTCGACATCCTGATCAACAACGCCGGCATCGCCAGCCGGGGTCAGAGCGTCGCCGACACCGACCCGGCCGAAATGGAGCGGGTGGTGCGCGTCCACGCCTTCGGCCCGCACTATCTGAGCAAGCTGGTGGTGCCCCAGATGCGCGCGCGGGGCCGGGGCGACATCATCATGATCTCCAGCGTCGCCACCCTGTTCCATTCAGCCAACGGCGGACCCTACAACATGGGCAAGGCGGCCATGGAGGCGCTGGCCCTGACCCTGGCCAAGGAAGAGCGCGTCCACGGCATCCGCACCAACATCGTCTCCCCCAGCCTGACGGTGACGGAGATGGGTCAGCGCCTCAGCCGCGCCACCTCCGGCGTCGCCGACATCCATGAACTCGACGCCGTCTCACCGTTCGGCCGGGTCAGCACCCCGGAAGACGTGGCGGCGGTGGTGACGTTCCTGGTGTCGTCGGCCAATCCGTATGTGAATGGCCAGAAGATCAATGTGAACGGGGGAGGGTAGGACGGCGGACGAGATTAGTGTTTTGGACACCGCTGCTCTGCCTCCGCCGGGAAGAGCGCTGCCAATGCCAATCCATGCATACGGCAATGAGGCCAGCCCGCAGCCGAAAGTTTAGATAGGCTCGCCACCAGCCGCCCGGATCGCCATTGCGTCGACCTCGCCCGACGCGATCTTCATCAGCAGGGCCGCCGACAGCCGGGCGCGCTCGGCGAAGCTTTCCGGCCAGGCGTATTCGGCCTCGCTGTGGATATCCCCACCGCGCACGCCCAGGGTGTCGACATTGGGCAGACCGGCCGCGAACAGGTTGTTGCCTTCGCAAACGCCCCCGGAATCCCGCCAGGAGATGGTCTGGCCGACCAGGGCGCCGACCGAGCGGACTGATTCCAGCAACCGCTGCTGAGCCGCGTTGACCGGCTTGGCCGGTCGGGTGAAGCCCCCGTGCAGGGTCACCGTCAGGTCGCGCGCCGCCGCTCGCGCCATCGCCTCGCGGATTGCCGACGAGCACCAGGCCGCCGCCGCCGCGTCCGGCACGCGAATATTGAACCGCAGCACGGCGCTGTCGGGCACCACATTGAGCGCGCCGCCGCCGTCGATGCGGCCGATATTGACCGTGACACCGTCACGCCGGCCGTTGAGCGCGTCAAGCCGGGTGGCGAGCTCAGCTGCTCCGGCCAAGGCGTTGCGGCCGCTGGCGAAATCCCTGCCGGCGTGGGCCGCGCGACCCGCTATGGCGACGTGGAAATTGCCCGAGCCTTTGCGCGCGCCGGCCAGGGCGCCATCGGGCATGCACGGTTCATAGGTCATGCCGACATGGCCGCGCGCCGCCGCCTCGGCCAGTAGCGGCGCCGACGCCGGCGACCCGATCTCCTCGTCCGGCGACAGCAGCACCACATAGCCGACCCGCGCCGCCAGCGGATGGGTCTCAAAGGCTTCCAGGGCGCCCAGCATCACACTTAACCCGCCCTTCATGTCGGCTATTCCTGGTCCGACCAGGGCGCCGTCGGCGCGGGTCCGCACCGAGCAGAACCTGGTTTCGGCGGGATAGACGGTGTCGTAGTGGCCGGTGAGGATCACCTGATTGGGAGCTTCCGGCCGCACGGT
>JAYTXV010000457.1:0-1827 GCA_043742805.1 Caulobacteraceae bacterium
GATGCCCGAGGTCCCGGATCCGTTGAAATCGCCGATAGCCTTGGCCACGAAGCTGCCGCCTGGCGCGCCCAGGTCGCCGCCACCGATGATGCTGGTTCCACTGACCACCCAGGTGGCGATGTCGCCGCTGGCCTGCTGAAAGAACAGCACCGGCGGAGGCGGAGGCGGAAGCGCCACCAGGGTTACGTTGGTTCCGCCGGCTCCGTCGCTGGTCACCGACAGGTGCGGCAGCGGCGTCAAGGCGAGCTTGAAGCTGTCGGTGGTGGCGACCCCGTTGAGTTCGCCTGTCATGGTTACGATCGCGGTGCCGCCAGAAAGCGTCCGGACCTTGTAGGCGGTGTCGACGAAGCCGGGCAGATGGATCACGTCACCTGCGCCAAAGCTTGCAATCACGGCCGTCGAGGTCACGGCGGTCTCGAAGACGAGAGTCGAAGTCCTGCCTGCCGCCGCCCCGAACGTGACTGTGCTCGACAGCGGCCCGAACAGATCCAATGTAGCCCCGCTGGCGATCGTCGTCGTGCCCGTGCCGCCGGTCAGCCCACCCCGGATGGTAAGGGTTCCGCCGGCGGCGACGATCGCGCCGAGGTTTGTCACATTGGCGATCAAGGTTCCGTTGCCGGTGACCGTGCCCTTGCCGACCGTGAGGCCATTCAACACCGTAAGGGTCCCGGACAGGCTCAGCGTCGCGTTGGCGTTGCCGATGATCAGGGACTGGGCCGTGGCGTTCTCGCCGGCAGGCACATAGACCGTGTAGGTCCCGGACCTGGAGATGCTGACCGCACTCGTCAAGTCGGGCGCGTAGCCAGGCAGCCAGTTAGCCGCCATGTTGAAGTCGCCGCCCAAAATATTGTTCCAGGCCACCTTCGTCGGCGACGTGGCAGATTCAACCAGTCCAATATAGCGAGTATTATAAGGCATTCTTGACTCCTACTATTGTTATAATTTCTGGGCATAATTTTAAAATTAATCCCAATAACGATCCAGATCGGAACCATTATTGGGCAGCCAATATCTACCTCATGCGTATGGCGAGGTCTCCCAGGAAGCAAGTCATTTGGGTCTTTCCAGTGTCATTCCTGGTTTCCGCGATGGTGTAACAAATTGAACTACGACGCCCGGTGCTGATGGCGATGCGCGAGGTGGTCTCGGCGATCGCGCCCGGCACGCTCCCTGCCAGCGGCGCATGGCCCTGGGCCGCCAGCCGCAGTGGAAGTGGTCCGAGATCGAAACGAAATCGAACCCCACGGCCTCCGCGCGGCGCGCGCTATCCACCAATGCCCCGGGACCTTGCTCATCGATCATCGACGTGTAACCGAAGTTCATCTGATCGCTCCGTTTGGTGGCGATATAATGCACGAGGCGGCGGATGGTTCGGCGCGCCTCAAGCTTGACCTGAAAGTGGAACGCCTCACAGTCACTTCCGAGGATCGCGGCTGAATCGAGGAGGAGAACCGGCATGGCCATCAAGAACGTGTTCGCGGACACCCAGGCGCTGAAGGCCAGGATCAGCAACCTGTCGGTCGCGGACCTGCGGGCCGAAGACGCCGCCATCGCCTCCGGCGACACCCTGCTGATAGATCTGCGGGAAATCCAGGAACTGCTCGAGTTGGGCACGATCCCCGGCGCCAAGCATGTGCCGCGCGGGATGCTGGAGTTCTGGGCCGATCCGGCCAGCCCCTATTTCCGCGACTATTTCGCCGAGGACAAAAGGATCATTCTGTTCTGCGCCAGCGGCGGACGTTCGGTCTACGCGACCCTGGCCCTGCAAGACATGGGCTATGGCGAAGTCGCGCACCTCGAGGTCGGGTTCAACGGCTGGAAGAAGGC
>JAYTXV010000458.1:0-4819 GCA_043742805.1 Caulobacteraceae bacterium
AGTTGGCTGCGAGAAGGCCTGTGCGGAGGATAGACGCGCGAAACATCGCAGTATAGTAGACTTGGCACATGTTAGCTGTAAACAAAGCACTTGATTTGCGCTGTTCGCTGGCGATGGTGTTTGTGTTGGTTCACAGCGGATTGGCGCAGGCGCAGGGCACGCCGCCGGCGCCACCAGCCCGCCCCCGCCCCAGCTTGCAGGACCGCTTTGACGCGGCCACCAAGGCGTGGGAAAAAGGCGATTGCTCTACCGCCGTGCCGCTGTTCGCAAATCTTGCAGGTGACCCCGGCCTGAAACCCGGCTCCCTGGCCGCTGCCGCTGTGGCCATGCGACGGGGCGATTGCCTGATCCGCACGGAGGGCCAATCGGACGAAGGCGAAGCATTGGTCGCGGCCGCCTTACCAGGGCTGCGCAAGGCCGGCGCAGCGTTTGAGGGCGATGTCAGCAACGGCGAGAATCAATTGGGCGTCCTGGCCATGGGACGCTGGGATCACGACACCGCACTGGAGCATTTTCACGCTGCGCTATTGCTGGAAAAAGGGGCTGCGCGGCTCGCGACGTTGAGCCGGATTGCCTATGTCACCGCGTTCGATGGCGGACGAGAGGGGCTCGATGCAACCGAGGAAGGCCTGCGTCTGGTGCAGGCCGACGGTCCCAAGCCCAATAAGACCTTGCTCGCGCAATGGCACACGCTGCATGCGCGCATCCTGCTCAATCAAGGACAAGTCAAAGCCGGTCGCGCCGAATTGAGAGAAGCGCTGGCGTTAGGCGGCGGCGAAAAGTATCAGATAGACCTGACCCAAGCGCTGCTGCGCGCCGATCTGGCGCAGGCGGCCATGCTGGACCGTGACAAGGACGATGCCTATAAATTCATGGCGCAGTCCGGCGCCGGGCGGATCGAAAAGTCGCCATTTTCGATGGCCACGGTTATCGAGCCGCCGGCTTGCGGGCCCGATACCGGGCTCAAGCCGCAGGACAGTGCCGTGGTGGAATTCGGCATCGATGTGGATGGGCGCGTATCGGGTGCTCAAACCATCTATGCGGCGGGCGACTATGCCAAGGCGGCAGCCTTTGCCCGCGCGGTCAGCAACTGGGCCTGGATGCCTGAAGATGTGAAAAAGATCCCGGCGTTTTTCCGCGCGGCCAGCCGCGTTGAAATTCGGTGTACCAATACAGAGGGTAGTGCCGGAAGCGGATCGCCGCTTACCCCGCTGAGGACCTGGTTTACTGCTTGGGCCAAGGGGGCGTCGCGTCCTTACATGCCCGAGCGTGACAAGATCACGACTTGGGCACAACTGGTTGCTGCGGCGGGCGCTGCACAGGCCAAGGGCGATGTCGCTGGGGAACTGGCGGCACGCACAATCCTCTCCTGGTTCGATCTGCGCCCAGCAAGTGAGGTCCGGGCCTCGATCGACCGGGCGCAAACGTTGGTTGGCACGCTGACAGTTGCTACGCCGGGGATTGGCGAAAAACTGCCACTAGTGCGCAGCAGCGCTATGGTGTTGCTGGCAACGTCTGCTTTGGACCTGGATAAGCGCGAAAAAGATCGCCACGCGAGCTTGGCCCCTCCGATTGCAAAACAAGATCTGTTTGCATTCGCCGACGATCCGCGGATTGCTGCCAGCCCTTTGGCGCAGGACAGTGCGCTGCTGGAAGCCGCTACCCGGCGCTCTAAAAACGGTGAAGACGACAGGGTGCTGGGCGCCCTGCGCCGGGTCGCCGATGACGTAAGGTTGGGCGACCATCACCCACTGCGTCAGTTCGCCCAGTTGCGCATGGCCAATGATTTCGCTCGCCGGGGTGATTTGGCGCAGGCGCAACGGCTGTTTGCCGCCACCGGCCTGAGCGAGGAGCAATGCGCGTTCATCGGCCCAAGGCCAGCCTTGCAGTCAAGCGGGACCAGTGCGGCAGACTTTCCGCTAGATGCCTTGAGTTGGGGATTTGAAGGCTGGGTGCGGACAGAATTCGACATCAAGGCCGACGGAGGAACCGCCGATGTGCGCGCGGTCGTCGCGTACCCACCGTTCATTTTCGAAACCGCCGCGCAAAAACTCATGAATGGCGAGCGCTATCAATCCAGCTTCCGCACGGAGGGGGGCGCTGCGTGCAGGGCCGACCAGCAGGGGGTAGTCTTCAAGATTCCGGACAACATGAATACCGTTTCGCTGATCAAAAAAAAGAGCTGATGCTGGTTCAGTTAATCTGAGCGACATGCAGGCTGGCTGGCACTTTACTCATGGCCTGCTTTGCCGCCGGACAGCACGTTTCAGGTGCCAAATGCCGGCGCCCCCGAATGTTGGTGGTGCCGGGTTCGCAAAAATCCCTATCAGACCACGAAAACGTTCTCAGAGAAAAAGTTCGCATTTTTTGAAAAGTCGATATCCGGGGACAAAATATTTAATTGCCTTGTCGTGGGTTGAGTGGGGGGCGCTCCATGACCCCTCAGAGGGGGTCAATCGTCCGAACACTCTTGGCCACGGGCTTGGCGCCGAGCAAGTCGATGGCCACGGACGGTCGGTCCGGAAACTCGACCATCAGTCGCAGTTCGCGACCAAGGGCGCGAACATGGCGGCGCAGGGTCGAAACGAGAGCGTCATCGCCGTGCTCAAGCTTTGAAACCCGATCCTGCGACGCCCCCATGGCTGCGGCAACCTCGACTTGGGTGCGTTTCACGGCCTCACGCACTTCACGCAGAGTGACCTCGCGGATCAGTTCCCGCCCCCGAACCTCGCCCATCTCCTGGATGGATGTGGACTTGGATGTAGCCGAGACCAGAATATTTTGCAAATTGCGTAACCGGTCTTGACTTGCAATTTGCGACTATTTATCTTTGCTCCATGCCCCACGCCGCGCCCGATTTCGTCCCGCCGCTGTTCACAAACTCGTCCGACGACGACGTGGATACAAACGACAATGAGGCGCTTTTCGCCGCCGCTATTCTTCGCGCCGGGCGGCGTTTGCGCATCCTCGAACGCCTGACCGAGATCGGCATGGAAATGACCGAGGTCCTTCAACGCCGCCTCCTGGCCGACGAGGAGGCCACCGTTAATACGGCGATTAACGGCGAAAATGGCGTTTCCGCAAAGTCTCCGGCGGCGAAAACGCCGCGCTTCGACCCCACCGAGGCCTTCGCCAAGCTCTCCCGCACGGTGCGCCTGACCATCCATCTGGAGACCAAGGCCGACGGAGCCTTGCGCGCCCTCCAGTCGGGCCAGCTCCTGGCTCGCGAGACCCGCAAGGTCGAGCGCAAGTCTCGCGAAAAAAACGACGCGCGAGAGCGGTGCGACGCCGCTCGCGGCATCGTCGACAATCGTGTCTCCGCCGCGATCGACCGCGAAGCCCTGAACGAGAGCGATTTTTGCGGACTGATGGAAGCCCTTGAGGATCGCCTCGGCGAAGACGAAGCCTATATTGACCTCGAAGACCGGCCCCTGCGGGAGACCGTCGAGCGTCTCTGCCAGGATCTGGGTCTTTCGCCCGACTGGAGCCGATGGGCCGGAGACGACTGGATCGCCGATGCCGGGCCGCCGAAACGGTCGCATTGGTCGGTGTTCAACACCCCGAGCCGAAAGCCACTCAATCCGAACGGCGACCCAGACGACCCCGACACCCGGGAATGAACCGGACCCGTGGGTCAGCCTGCCAGCCTGGCCATCGCTTCAAATCTATCGGCCTTCGAAAAGCGTATCGCCAAGCCCTATCCATCGGGCAGCCACCCTTGTCAAAGGGGAAGGGGACGCATAACCGGGGCTACTCTTGGCCCCGGAGACCCCCATGTCCATCGACGCCGCGACCGTACGCAAGGTCGCCAAGCTGGCTCACATCCGCGAAAGCGAGGCTCGCCTCGATACGCTCGCTGTTGAGCTTTCCGGTATCATGCAGTGGATCGAGCAGTTGAACGAGGTCGACACCGATGGCGTCGAGCCCATGGCCTCGGCGGTCGCCGTCGTCCTGCCGATGCGCGATGACGTTGTCACCGAGGGCGGGAACCGGGACGCGGTGCTCGCGAACGCGCCGCTGGCCCGGGGGGGATTCTTCGTGGTTCCGAAAGTGGTCGAATGAGCGGACTGATTGGCATCACCCTCAAAGCGGCGCTCGATGGCCTCGCCGCGCGGCGATTCTCGGCCGAGGAAATCACCCGCGCGCACATTCAGGCAATCGAGGCGGCCCGTCCGTTGAACGCCTTTGTGCTGGAGACTCCTGAGCGGGCGCTGGAAATGGCGCGAGCCTCCGACACGAGAATTGCGGCCGGCGAAGCGGGGCCGCTTGAAGGCGCGCCGATCGGTATCAAGGATCTGTTCTGCACACAGGGGGTCCGAACCACGGCCGGATCACGGATCTTGGATAAGTTCATCCCGCCCTATGAATCGACAATTACCAGCCATCTTTGGCGCGACGGCGCCGTGATGCTGGGCAAGCTCAACATGGACGAGTTCGCCATGGGCTCGTCCAACGAGACCAGCGCCTTCGGTCCGGTGATCAATCCCTGGCGCTCCGAGGGTTCTAACCGGGACCTGACCCCCGGGGGGTCTTCCGGCGGTTCGGCCGCCGCCGTCGCCGCCGGCCTTGTGCTCGGCGCCACGGCGACCGATACCGGCGGCTCGATCCGCCAGCCGGCCGCGCTGACCGGCACGGTTGGCATGAAGCCAACCTACGGTCGGTGCTCACGCTGGGGCGTGGTGGCGTTCGCCTCGTCGCTCGATCAGGCCGGACCGATCGCCCGCACGGTCGAGGACGTCGCCATCTTGATGCGTTCGATGAGCGGCCATGACCCGAAGGATTCCACCAGCCTGCCGGTCGAGGTTCCCGATTTCCCCAG
>JAYTXV010000459.1:0-3276 GCA_043742805.1 Caulobacteraceae bacterium
CCAAACGCGATATAAGACTGCCAACAGCCCATAGGTAGGGTTAACTCGGCCAATGCCCGTCGATGATCATGAACTGGCTCACGCCCACGGGTCCGGAGACAGCGAAGCGAGAATCGCCATCACCGGCGCGGGCGGCGCGCCGGTGATGGCGACGGCTTGAGACGGTCGGCTTAGGCGCGGCATCGAAGGTGGGAGCACCCATTTACCAATCATGCCGATTTACCGAGGAGCGGGCGGCCGCTAATCCCCGTTCGTCGCCTGGGCCGCTGGACGCGCCTTCACCCGCTCGAACCAAGCCGGCAGATGCTTGCAGCCCGACGGCAGGTGGCTGCCGCCCTCGGGCGCGCGGAATGCCATGAAACAATAGAACATGATGTCGGCCAGGGTGTAGCGATCGCCGCAAAACCAGATCTTGCTGGCCATTTGCTCGTCGAGCCACAGAATGCGGTCTTCCACCAGCGCCGCCAGTTCCTGGGCCGCCGACACCGAGAGCAGCTTGATCTTGTCGAGGTAGAATTCGCGCCCGAAGGTCGCGCGGCCGGCGCGCGAACGGCCCTCAAGGACGTTGAGGTCTATGCGCCGCACCCACATGCGAGCCTCGGCCCGCTCGCCGGGGGTGGCTCCGATCAGGGGCAGCTCGGGATACAACTCTTCAAGGTATTCGCAGATCGCGGTCAGCTCCACGATTATCTGACCGTCGTCGGTCTCGAACGCCGGAGTCTGCATCATCGGGTTGAATACGCTATAGGGCGACCGGCGATGTTCGCTACCCATGACGTCGATCTCCCGCACCGGCAGGTCGATCCCCTTCTCGAGGGCGAACATGCGCACGGTGTGCGGATTGGGTCCAAGCGAATTGTAGAGTTTCATATGGCTCCCCTGGGTTGCGGGCCGTTCGCGCCCGTGGCTATCGACCCAGTCTCCAATGCACGCCCCTACTATGCCCGAGGTTTGGCGGCGACGCGCGATCTGTTAGCTACCGGTCCGCTGCCTTTAAATGCATGACGATTAGCCTACAGCTAGGCCCACGACGCCTGGTTCCGCGCGAAGGTGTGCGAGGCGCTGGATGATCCGCGGCCGGACGCCGCCGATGCCGACGTCACGGCGGAATTCGCCGCCCGCAGCGCCGCCTTGACCTTTACCTAAAATATTGCTAAATGCAAACATTATATGGTTCTTTGAAATCGTGAACAGGCATATCCGCACCGAGCGCTAGCCGAATGAGACCCTAGAGGTCGTTGGCTCTAGGACCACGGCCCTCTCCAACGGTGGCCAAATCGCTGACCGTGACCTGATCGTTGAAATTAGGTTTGTAGCCTTTGATCGTCGGCAGGCCGAGTTCTCTTGGCAAGGCGGCAATGGGCTATGATCCAGCACGCGATACCCGTCACCCCCTGGAACCCGCCGCCATGCTGTCCCAATTCGAGCGCTACCCGCTGACCTTCGGACCGACGCCGATCGAGAAGCTGTCGCGCCTGGCCGCCCACCTCGGCGGCGATGTCGAGATCTATGCCAAGCGCGAAGACTGCAACTCCGGCCTGGCTTTCGGCGGCAACAAGCTACGCAAACTGGAATACATCGTTCCCGACGCCATCGCCAGCAACGCCGACACCCTGGTTTCGATCGGCGGCGTGCAATCCAACCACACGCGGATGGTCGCGGCGGTGGCCGCTAAGATCGGCATGAAGTGCCTGCTGATTCAGGAAAGCTGGGTGCCGCACGAAGACGCGGTCTATGACCGGGTCGGCAACATCCTGCTGTCCCGGATCATGGGCGCCGAGACACGGCTGGTCGACGGAGGCTTCGACATCGGCATCCGCGATAGCTGGACCCGCGCGCTGGAGGAGTTCAGGGCCAAGGGAGGCCGGCCCTACGCCATCCCGGCCGGCGCCTCCGTCCACAAGTTCGGCGGCCTCGGATACGTCGGTTTCGCCGAGGAGGTGCGGGCCCAGGAACGGGAGATGGAGCTTTCGTTCGACTATATTATCGTGTGCACGGTCGCCGGCTCGACCCATGCGGGCATGGTGGTCGGGTTCGCCGCCGATGGGCGGGCACGCAACGTCATCGGTATCGATGCATCCTGCACACCGGCCCAGACCAGGGCCCAAGTGCTGAGCATCGCACGGAACACCTCCGAACTGGTCGGCGGCAAGCCGATCACCGCCGACGACATCGTCCTGAACGAAGACTACGCCTATCCGATCTACGGCGTGCCCTCCAAAGAGACGGTGCAGGCCATTCGCCTCTCCGCGCGGCTGGAAGGCATGATCACCGATCCCGTCTACGAGGGCAAATCCATGCAGGGCATGATCGACCTCGTGCAAAAGGGCTTTTTCCCCAAGGGATCGAGGGTGCTTTACGCCCACCTCGGCGGCGCGCCGGCCCTTAATGGCTACAGCTATACTTTCCGCAGCGGATGAGGTGAAAGCCATTACAATATTCGGTGTTTACCAGCCATCACAGCGGGGAAAATTCCGTATCAACCAAGTCTAAATCCGCTCAGAAAAAAGCAATCGACGCCGATACTTGGTTTGGAGGCGAAATTATCAATAGCGTCCCTACTTCGTATACTGTTGTAAAAACGCGATCACGTCCGCCCGTTTCTGGGGGTCCTTTACGCCGGTGTAGGTCATATAGGTTCCCAACACAGTCTTCTGGGGATTTTCCAGATAGGCGTAGAGTTCCTGCTCGGTCCAGACGATGCCGGAGCCCTTGTTGGCAGCCGAGTAGTTGAAACCGGCGACCTCGCCCGCGCGCCGCCCGATGATTTCGTGCAGAGATGGTCCGACGTTGTTCACACCTGCTTCCTTGGCGTGGCAGGTCGTGCACTGGTTGAACACCGCCTTGCCGTTCGCCGGATCGCCATAGATCGCCTCCCCGTTCGGACTCAACTTGATGTCGAGCTTGATCTTCGTCGGCCCAGGCTGGGTGGCCGTACCGTATGAGGCGACGTCGGCGGTCGCGGCGGCTTCCGGAGCCGGCGCGGCGGGGGCCGAAGCCACGCCCTGGTCGGCCGCCGGTTCGCTGGGCTTGGAACAGTCAGCCAGGGCCGCGAGGGCAAGAATCGCGGCGGCGGCGGCGAGAACAGTCTTGATCTTTACCATGTTCGCTCTCCCTTGATGATCTTCACTAGCGCGGCGAGGTTGTCGGGGGGGGTCTGCGGGGTGATCCCGTGGCCCAGGTTGAAGATGTGCGGCGAGCCGCGGAACGCCTCGATCACCAGCCGCGCGCCGACCTCCAGGGCCTCGCCGCCGCAGATCAGCAGCTGCGGATCTA
>JAYTXV010000460.1:0-42799 GCA_043742805.1 Caulobacteraceae bacterium
CAGCAAACATCGCTATCAGAGGAGTTGAGACTGCAGTCGTCGTTCAAGTCACCGCTCAATTTCACCCTTGGTGGCTTCTATGGTCACGATCGGCGGAGCTTCCACCAAGCCGGCAGCATCGGTTTCCTTGGGTTCGACCAAGCGACCGGCAAGACCGATCTTTTCGAGAGCATCGATTACTATTCGACCGACACCTTCTCCGTGTTCGGCGAGGCGAGCCTTAAGCTGGGGCACAACGTCGAATTGGCCGGCGGCGCCCGATACACCAGCGAGCACAAGAACGGCGACGTCGGGCAGACCTACGTCCACCCGCTGCTGAGGCTGCTGATTCCCCAAATCGCCGCCCCGGTCGGAACGCGCTTCATCTCCGAGATCAACAACAACAACATCTCCCCGCAAGTCACCCTGTCCTGGCACGCGTCACCGAATGTGATGGTCTATGGGGCCTACAAGACTGGCTTCAAATCCGGCGGCATCTCGACCCCGGCGATCATCCCAGCCTCCGCCACAACTGAAAATCAGAAGTTCAAGCCCGAGTCCGCCGAGGGTGAGGAGATCGGCGCGAAGTTCTCGGTCATGGACCGCCGCCTTAACGGCGACCTCAGCCTTTACAACTATACCTACTCGGACCTTCAGCTGACGCAATTCAACGCCGCGACGACGTCCTACTTTACCCAGAACGCCGCCAGCGCCACCACCAAGGGCGTCGAGCTTAACCTCGCCTTTCAGGCTACCAGAGAGTTGAACCTGCATACCGGCATCGGCTACAGCCACGCGCGCTATGACAAATTCACTGGTGCGCAATGCTATACTGGCCAGGTATGCGGTCCAACGGGTCAAGACCTCTCCGGCCAACCGCTGTCGCGGGCGCCCGACTGGTCGGCAATGGCCGGCGCCAACTACGACATCCAGCTCAAGGGTGACTGGCGGGTCGGCGCGACCGCCGATGTCCGATACAACTCGGGCTATCAACTGCAATCGAATAATAACCCGGACAGCGTCCAGAAGGAATTCGCCACGTTCGACGCCAGCGTTCGCGCTTACGACGGCAAGTGGGAAGTCGCCCTGATCGGTCAGAACCTCACGGACACCTATTATGCCGTGCTCGCCGGCGACAAGCCGCTGGGCTTGGCGGGGGACATCCTCGCCGCACTGGGCAAGCCTCGCCAAGTGACCTTGCAGATCACCCGCCACTTCTAAATACGGCTCCGCCCAGGCCCACTCACCTGGGCGGAACACCATTACCCGGAAAGCGCCGCTGACAACCGCCCCGTCTCCATGGACGACCAGGACGTCATCTTCCCTTGTCAGGACTATTGCGACGACGGAGAGAGCCGACTGGAGGCGCCTACCCCAGCGGGCGACCTACGCCTCGTTCTTGTCTTTTGGCGAGGCGTCGGGCGCCATTTTGGCCGTCGCGACCTTGCGTCGAGCACGCTGCGGAGCCTGCGGCCCCGTCGACGCGGCCCGCAGCCTCTCCCACTCTGGAGTATGCGCGCGGACGTGATTCAACCATTCCTGGGCTTCCTTCCTGGCGGCGCCCCGTGTGAAGGCCAAGGTCGCGATGAGCAGCGTCTCCGCCAGACCGTCCACCAGGTCGACGTCCAGAATCTCACCCGCGCACCAATCACTAAGCGTGCAATACACCGCGCTTGTCATATAATCAGTAAATCTCTTGGGGGTGACATGGTCCACGAAGTAACGGTTGGCGGCTAGATGATCCACGAAGGGGCGGGAATTGTCGTAGGAAAGCGTCCGGATCGCGAGGCGTATGGAAGGGGCCGGGCCTTGCGAATTATACACCGCCATGATTGCACTCGTGTAGGAACGAATCTCTATATTGCGAGAGTGCACGCTGATCAAACGTTCCAGAAGTCCGCTCAATGTGTGCGCCGGCTCGATATACAATGCGCGGTCGGTGAAAGCCTTAGAGTAAGCAAATATCGCACTGGTGACGATGTTCTCACGGCTACCAAAGAGGTTGTACAGCGTCCGCGGCGCGACCTCGGCTCGTTTAGCGAGTTCGCGGAAACTAAAATTCTCGTAGCCAAGCTCGGAGATCATTACCCGCGCCGCGCGGAGAATGCGGCGGCGCCGCTCCAGCATTGCCTGACTATTGTATATCGGCGCCTTCTCTGGCGACGTGCTCCCCGCGGAAGAGTTTTTGTCGATCAATTCTCGCCTCGGTGACATTGGCCAACACGGTCTGAACTCAAGGTCCGGCATGCCACCCGGACCAATCAGGGCGGCGCTACGTCATACGACCTCCACTAGAGGCATCATCATCTGTCGACGGCGTTTATCAACTCCTCTTCGCTAGCGCAAGAAGGTAGGCGGCGCTGCTGGATATCAAAACTTATATAAGTGACTAAATTCTATGGGCATTGGACGCACACGCGGCGCCGCGCGCTGGCGATGCCTCGTGTGCCATTGAGAATGCTGAAGAATGCCGGCGTATTTGCCCGACCAGTGATCACCATGGCCACTGATCATAATTTTTTAAAAGTCGCCAACTGTGTAAATTTAGCTTGCTCCCGGCGGAACTGGGGCGCAGAGCATCCGCCATGTCAGACGGTATTTGAAGCGCCGTTCGATTTGTCGGTTGCGTAATCCTCGCAGTCAGAGGGGATGCGGTTGCGCCCAACATCTGTAATGGAGCCGCGTCGCCGGATCAGACTTCAGTCGGTCGGGCGTATGGCGAGATGGCCGCCCGCGCCTTTCTCTTGGCATCCGACGACGCCAGCTTCGTGACCGGCTCCGAAGTGCTCGCCACCCGCGGCGGGCTAGCCGCGCAGCCTCCCTCTAAAGCGCTTACAGGATACGAAAATGACTAACACAAACCGTCAATGGCTGATCAACGGCCGCCCCATCGGCCGCCCGGTGGTCGAGGACGATTTCAAGTATGTGGAAACGCCGGTTATCGAACCGGGCGATGGCGAAGTGCTTGTGCGCAACCTCTATCTGGGCTTCGACCCTGCCCTGAAAGGCTTGATGGAGAACAGCGGAGGCTACGCCGCGCCCACCGTGATCGGAGAGGTGATGCGCGGTTCAGGGCTCGGCGAGGTGGTCGCCTCAAAGGCGCCGGGCCTCGCCGTCGGCGACAAAGTCACTGGCATGCTGAACTGGCAATCCTATGCCACCGTTTCGGCCAAGGAACTGTTGAAGGTCGATGACGATGACCTGTTCACGGCCAATCTCGGCGTGCTTGGAGGGACTGGCCTGACCGCGATCCTGGGCTTGTTCAAGATCGGCAAGCCCTTCATCGGTGACACCCTGGTGGTCACCGGCGCCGCCGGCGCCACAGGCTCGGTCGTGGGCCAGTTGGGCAAGATCGCTGGATGCCGGGTGATCGGCGTGGCCGGCGGCGCCGCCAAGTGCGCGTGGCTGGTGGACGAACTCGGTTTCGACGCCGCCGTCGACTACAAGGCCGGCAGTGTCCTTGCCCAGGTCAAGGCCGCCGCGCCAGATGGCATCGATGTCTTGTGGGACAACGTGGGCGGGCCGGTGTTCAATGACCTGTTGGGCGAATTGGCGTTGCACGCCCGGGTCGTGGCCTGCGGCGGTATCTCACGCTATGAAGCCGGCCAGATGCCCGCGGGACCGGAAAACTACTTCAACCTGATCTTAAAGCGCGCCAGCATGGAGGGGTTCATCGTTTTGGATTGGGCGTCGGAATTCCCCTGGGCCCGCAATCGGCTGGCTACCTGGATCCGCGATGGCCGGCTGCATTATATGGAAGACGTTCAGCAGGGGCTGGAAAACGCCCCATCGACCTTGAAGCGCCTGTTCGAGGGCCTCAACTTCGGTAAGCAGCTGCTTAAGCTGACCTGAACAAGAAGCTTCAGCGATCCTTGTCGTGCACGACGATGAGGGGTTGAACGTCCTGGTTGCCGCCATGGGTAGTGACCGGGGACCTCTGCGCCGAGCCCTTCGACTTGAACGCTCGCTGCTGGCGCTCGTGTCTTCGGATCGGCAGGTGTCTGTTCTCAGCCCGGTTGTTCCGCCGCAGGCGACCGGGACGGTGAAGGTGCTGCGGGCCCAGTTCGCGCAGCGCGGCGCCGTCCGAGGTGAGCCCATCGGTGACGATTGCGGTGGGGTCGACGGGCTGGTTTCGGATTAACCGCCGAAGCAATCTCAATGCCGCTTGGGTGTGCCGTTTCCGTTGCATCACAAGGTCCAGGACCTCATCGTCCCCGGGCCGCCAGAGATACTTTCGTTTGCCGGCCACCTTGCAGACCATCTCGTAACTGCCTGCGATCCCGAGCTCCGCCAGCAGATTTTCGACGTCGCGAAATCTGAGGGTGAAACGGAAATACAGCCGCACCGCATGGGTGATCACCGCCGCTGGAAAGCGGTGGCGCCAGAACGAAAGGGGCTTCATCAGCGGCTTGCCCCAGCTGGGCTTTCGCCTTTATCGCAGGAGACCTTTTAGCGTTGACCTGACAGCCACCTCGTATGTTGGGCTCGTGAATATCTCGTTGATGGACAAAGGTAGGGATCTGCCATGTCGGAAGCTATGACATCAACGATGAGCCGTTATTGGACCCTGTCCGACAAGCCCGTGGGCGCATGGCCGGACGCCGACACTTTTGTCCTGCGCGAGACGCCGACGCCGACGCCGGCTCCCGGGCAGGCGCTGACCCGCACGATCTATATTTCGCTCGACCCCTATCAGTGGGGATACAAGCGGCGCGGGGTCGAGGCGCCGGGCGCGCCTTGCCATGCGCGAACGGTCTCACAGGTGATCGAGAGCCGAATGGACGGTTTCTCGCCCGGAGATCTGGTGTTCAACACCAACGGCTGGAGCGAATACGCGCTGATGGGCGAGGGCGTCGCTCGGCCCTCCTACATGATCCCGCGCAGGCTCGATCCGGCCCAGGGGCCGATCTCCCTGGCGATCGGCGTGCTGGGGATGCTGGGCCTCACCGCCTACGCGGGGATGATTCTGCTGGGCGATCCGAAGGCCGGCGAAACCGCGGTGGTTTCGGCCGCTTCCGGCGGGGTCGGCCAGATCGCCGGCCAGCTCGCCCGCCTGCGCGGGGCGCGGGTGGTGGGGATCGCCGGGCGCGAGGAGAAGTGCCGGTTCGTCGTTGATGAGCTCAGGTTCGACGCCTGCGTCTCGCATCTCAGCCCGACCTTCGCCGACGATCTGCGCGCCGCCTGCCCGGCCGGCGTCGACGTCTATTTCGAGAATGTCGGCGGGGCGGTGTTCGATGCCGTCCTGCCGCTGTTCAACCCCGGCGCACGGATGACGATCTGCGGCCTGATCGCTCACTATGGCGAGGCGGCGGGAACCGACGCCCGGGCCGCCCTGATGGTGCGCGGCGCGGCGATCTTCGCCGAGCGAGGCGTGACCGTGCGCGATCTGTTCGTCGGCGACTATGTGGCCGAACATCACGACGCCTTCCTCCGCGAGGTGGCGGCCCACGTCGCCTCCGGCGCGATCCGTTACCGGGAGGACCTGCGTGAAGGCTTCGAATCCGTGCCGGCCGCCTTTGCGGACATGCTGCGGGGCGCCAACTTCGGCAAGACGCTGGTGCGCGTGGGCGAGGATCCGACCGCCGGTGTGTGACACCATCGGCGGACCGATTTTATCCGGCCCCAAACCGGCCTACGCCAAACCGCCGACCGCCTGCACCGCATCGATCCGGCCCTTGCGATTTTTCAAACGCTTGTTAGTCATGCCGCCGCGCCGCGATGGCGCTATCCGCGGGAAGTGATCAATGGCCGACGACAAACCAGGCATCCTCGCCGCGACCGCCACGGCGGATGAGGATCAACCGACGCCTCTGGCCCCGGACATGCCGCCGGAAATCGGCTCGCCACTGGCGCGCTTCAAGGGCCAGGCTCCCGAAGCGCCGGCTTGGTTCCATGAGGCGGTGGCCAGGCGGCCCGAGCGGACCCTGGTTCCCGTCGAGGGGGCCAATATCGAACTGCTGGTCTGGGGCAGGCTGGGCGCTCCCGGCCTGATCCTGGTCCACGGCAACAGCGCCCACGCCGACTGGTGGAGCTTCATCGCCCCGTTCCTGGCCGACAACTACCGTGTCGCGGCCATGTCCCTGTCGGGCATGGGCGGTTCCGATTGGCGGGATGTCTATACTTTCGAGACCTTCGCCACCGAGATCCATGAATGCGCCAAGGCCGCGGGCCTCTATGAGTCCGACGTCAAGCCGATCTATGCCGGTCATTCGTTCGGCGGCGCCCAGGTGTTCTATTCGGCCGCCCATCACCCCGAGCGGATGCGCGCCTGCCTGCTGGTCGACACCGGCTTCGGCGGGCCGCCGAGCCCCGAGGAAATCGCCCGTTGGGAGGCGGAGGAACGCGCCGCCGGTCGCACACCGATGCGGTTCAGCGGACCGCGGATGCGCGGCGCCGAGAACAAGGTCTATCCGACCCTCGAGAAAGCCCTGACCCGGTTCCGCTTCATGCCGCCGCAGGTCCCGGGCAACCTTTATATCGCCGACTTCATCGCCCGCCGCTCGCTGAAGCCCGCGCCGCTGCCCGACGGTTCGGGCCAGGGCTGGACCTGGCGTTTCGACCCGGGCCTGTGGACCAAGCTCGACCGCACCGGCATGACCGCCATCGACGGAAGCGCGGTCGCTGTTCCCATGGCCCACATCTATGGCGACCGGTCGGAGATCATCAAGCGGCACGGCCTTGGGTCAGGTCGGGCCGATCAGATTCCCTCAACCGTTCCCCGGATCATCATTCCCGACAGCGAGCATCACATCATGGTCGACCAGCCGCTGGCTCTGGTCGCAGCGATGCGGACCATACTCGCCGTCTGGCCAGCTTGAGACCGTCCCGCCTGTAGTGTAGCACCGCCCTCCTAACGCCTCGCTTTCATCAAGGACCGCGCGACCATGAACGACGCCGCCGCCGACGACTACCACCAGGGTGATCAGAACATCACCGAACAGGTCGCCAGCTATAACGCCTTCGGCGCCCTGTCGAAATATGCCTCTCTGGTCATCGCGGTTCTGGTGTTGATGCTGACCCTATGGTTCTGTGTGGGAGCCGGGTTCTTTGGGGGTTTGATTCCCGGCGGGGTCTTGTTGGGTCTGGGTCTTGTCTTCCTCCGGTCAAAACCCGCGCAAGACCACTAGGCTTTAGTTCCGTAAGGGGGGATTCAACATGGCCGTCGTCGCCGTCACCAGGGAACGCCGGGCTGGCGAAACTCGCGTGGCCACCACGCCCGATGCGGTCAAGAAACTGCTCGCCCTGGGCGTTTCCGTAGTCATCGAAGCTGGGGCCGGCCTGACCGCGTCGGTTCCGGACGCCGACTATCAGGCGGTGGGCGCCACCATCGCCGCCGACCTGGCCGGGGCCCTGTCGGGCGCTGACATCCTGCTGAAAGTCCGCGGCCCCTCCGACGAGGAGATCGCCGCGTTGAAGCCCGGCGCGATCGTTGTCGGTTTGCTCAACCCCCACCTGGAACGCCCGGTGCTCGAAGCCCTGGCCGCCCACGGCGTCGACGCCTATGCGATGGAGTTCATCCCCCGCACCAGCCGCGCCCAGGCGATGGACGCCCTTTCCAGCCAAGCCAATCTGGCCGGCTATCGTGCCGTGATCGAGGGCGCCCACGCCTACGGCCGGGCCATGCCGATGATGATGACCGCGGCCGGCGCGATCGCCCCGGCCAAGGTGTTCGTGATGGGGGCCGGCGTCGCCGGGCTTCAGGCCATCGCCACCGCCCGGCGCCTGGGCGGGGTGGTCACCGCCACCGACGTGCGGCCCGCCTCCAAGGAACAGGTGGAATCCCTGGGAGCCAAGTTTATCGCGGTGGAGGACGAGGAGTTCAAGGCCGCCGAAACCGCCGCCGGCTACGCCAAGCCCATGAGCGCCGAATACCAGGTCAAACAAGCGGCCCTGGTCACCGAGCACATCAAGAAACAGGACATCGTCATCACCACCGCGCTGATCCCCGGCCGCGCCGCGCCGCGGCTGGTCACCGAGGCGCAGGTGCTGTCGATGAAGCCGGGCTCGGTCCTGGTCGACCTGGCCGTGGAACAGGGCGGCAATGTCGCCGGCGCCCGGCCCGACGAGGTAGTGGTGGTTGGCGGCGCCAAAATCGTCGGTATCAGTAATCTGGCCGGCCGCATCCCGGCCGACGCCTCATCGCTCTATGCGCGCAATCTGGCCGCCTTCGTCGGCCTGCTGATCGACAAAACCGGGGCTCTGGCCCCCGATATGAACGACGACATTCTCCAAGCCTCGCGGGTCACCCACGGCGGCGCCATCACCCATCCCGCCCTGCAAGCGGCCTGAAGGAGACAACGCCTTGGACGCCGTCGTCGACCCGACCATTTTCCGCCTGGCGATCTTCGTGCTCGCCGTGTTCGTCGGCTACTATGTGGTCTGGAGCGTCACGCCGGCGCTGCATACGCCGCTGATGGCGGTGACCAACGCCATCTCATCGGTGATCATCGTCGGGGCGCTGCTGGCTGCGGCGGCGCACGGAGCGCCCGGCGGATCGGCTAACGCCGGCGTATGGGTGTCGAAGGGGGCCGGCGCGGCGGCTGCCGCCCTGGCCTCGGTCAACATCTTTGGCGGCTTCCTGGTCACCCAGCGCATGCTCGCGATGTATCGCAAGAAAGACAAGGCGCCGCTTAAATGATCGCCAATCTGGCCTCCATTGCCTACCTCGTCTGCGGGGTGCTGTTCATCCTGGCCCTGCGCGGCCTATCCAGCCCGGTGACCAGCCGCCGGGGCAACCAGATGGGCATGATCGGCATGGCCATAGCCGTGTCGGTCACCCTGGGAACCCTGTTCGCCACCGGCGCCCTGGACGGGATCACCCTGGCCCTGATCGTCGCTGGCGTCGCGGCCGGCGGCACGGTGGGCGCCGTGGTGGCCCGCCGGGTGGCCATGACGTCCATGCCCCAGCTGGTGGCGTTTTTTCACTCGCTGGTCGGCATGGCCGCCTGTCTGGTGGCGGTGGCGGCGATCTATACACCGGCCGCCTATGGCATCAACGAGGGTGGCGGGGTCAAGCTGGAGAGCCTGATCGAACTTTCCCTGGGCCTGGCCATCGGCGCCATCACCTTCACCGGCTCGTTGATCGCCTTCGCCAAGCTCAACGGCAACATGTCGGGCGCGCCGATCATGCTGCCTGCCCGCCATGCCCTCAATCTGGCTATCGCGGCCGGCATTGCCGTGCTGATCGTGCTGCTGGTGCTCAGCGGCGGCCACGCGCTGTGGGCGTTCTGGGCGATTTTCATTTTGGCCCTGGTCGCCGGCGTCACCCTGATCATCCCGATCGGCGGCGCCGACATGCCGGTGGTGGTGTCGATGCTCAACAGCTATTCGGGCTGGGCGGCGGCGGCGCTGGGTTTCACCCTGGCCAACATCACCCTGGTCATCACCGGCGCCCTGGTCGGCTCGTCGGGCGCGATCCTCAGCTACATCATGTGCAAGGGCATGAACCGCTCGTTCATATCGGTGATCCTGGGCGGCTTTGGCGGCGAGACCGGTGGCGCGACGGCGGCCGGAACGGTGGAGACCCGCCCGGTCAAACAGGGGTCGGCCGAGGATGCAGCCTTCATCATGAAGAACGCCTCCAAGGTGATCATCGTGCCCGGCTACGGCATGGCGGTCGCCCAGGCCCAGCACGCGCTGCGAGAAATGGCCGACAAGCTCAAGGAAGAGGGGGTCGAGGTCAAATACGCCATTCACCCCGTCGCGGGCCGCATGCCTGGCCACATGAACGTGCTGCTGGCTGAAGCCAATGTGCCCTATGACGAAGTGTTCGAGCTCGACGACATCAACGCTGAATTCGCCACCGCCGACGTGGCCTTTGTGATCGGGGCCAACGACGTCACCAACCCGTCGGCCAAGACCGACCCCAAGAGCCCGATCTACGGCATGCCGATCCTCGACGTGGAAAGGGCCCAGACCGTACTGTTTATCAAGCGGGGCATGGGTTCGGGCTACGCCGGGGTGGAGAACGAACTGTTCTTCAGGCCCAACACCATGATGCTGTTCGCCGACGCCAAGAAAATGGTCGAGGGCATCGTCAAGGCGCTGTAGCGGTGGTCATGCCGCTTTTGGTCAAACGCGCCTGACCCCTGTCAGGCCGCCGCGCGATTGTCTCACGAAGTCTTGGCGGTCAGTTTCGCCCCAGATCAAAAGCCAGGGGAAGAATTACCATGTCCGACATCGAGGTTGGCGGTTTTGCCGATGAACGCTTCGCGCCGGTGCGCGAGGTGTTTGCCGCCAATCTTCGGAGCGGCGCCGATCTCGGCGCCAGCTTCACCGCCACAGTGGACGGCGAGACCGTCGTGGATATCTGGGGCGGCTGGGCCGACGAGGCGCGCACCCGGCCGTGGGAGCGCGAGACCCTGGTCAATGTCTATTCGACAACCAAGACCATGACGGCCCTGACCGCGCTGTTGGTGGCGGACCGCGGCGAGCTCGATTTTGACGCGCCGGTCGCCCGCTACTGGCCGGAGTTCGCCCAGAACGGCAAGGCCGGGGTCAAGGTCAGCCACCTGATGAGCCACTCGGCCGGCCTGTCGGGCTGGAAGCAGCCAATCACGAAGGAAGACCTCTACGACTGGGACAAGGTCACCGCCTTGCTGGCCGCGCAGGCGCCCTACTGGGAACCCGGAACGGCGATCGGCTACCACGCCCTGACCCAGGGCTACCTGGTCGGAGAGGTGGTTCGCCGTATTACCGGCAAGACGCTCGGAACGGTGTTTCGCGAGGAGATCGCCGAGCCGCTCGGCGCAGATTTCCACATCGGCCTGCCCGCCAGCGAAGACGCCCGGGTCGCGGACCTGCTTCCACCGCCGCCGGGAACCGCCATCGGCAGCGGCGAGCAGAGTGAACTGTCGGCCAACATGTCGCGCAATCCGGGGATCGATGTGCCGGCCACCCGCACGCGGGCTTGGCGGGCGGCCGAGATTCCCGCCGCCGGCGGCCAGGGCAACGCCCGCTCGATCGCCGAAATCCATGTGCTTCTAGCCAATGGCGGCGTCGCCAGGGGCAAGCGGCTGCTCTCGGAGGCCGGCTGTCGCAAGGCTCTTGAGTTGCAGATTGAGGGGCCCGACCTCGTGCTCGGGATCCCGGCCCGCTTTGGCATGGGCTTTGGCCTGCCGGGCGCTCACCTGCCGTTGCCCAATGCCAATACGATCTATTGGGGCGGCTACGGCGGATCGCTGGCGATCATCGACATGGACGCCCGCACCAGCTTTGGCTACGCGATGAACCGGATGGCGCCCACCACCACCGGCGATATGCGCGCCCTGGGGTTGGCCGCGGCCATGTGGCGGGGCCTCGCCGGCTGAAGCAAGGCGGCTGCATCCGACCTTTGCCGATCACGGCTGTTTGGTGGGCTCGCTCGCCGGTTTGTCGGCCATCGCCTTGGTCTGGGCCGCCTTCATGGCGGCTTGGCACTCCGGCGTCGCCTTGTCGAAGTTCCTGATCATACAAGCCCGCACGGCGGCGCGGTTGCCTGACAGAGCCTCGGTTCGGCACAGGGACATCGCCGATGACCGGCACGCCGCCCGTGTGGACGGTGGAGGGGTCTGGGCGAGAACCTGGGTCGCGGCGCTCAGCGCCAGCAGGCAAATACCAATGGTGGGCGAACGCATCAGACACCTCCTTCGAACTCGACGTAGACCTGCGCATATCAGCGGTGGACGAGGCGTGTGCAATGGTTTTCCGCCCACGCCCATGGTCCAATATGGCGTTGAAACGCTCCGCATCGGTATTTGAACTGTATTCGAGTTCGGCGGGCTGTATGGGGCTGTAGGCGAGGCGACACATCATGACCGCACAAACCAGATCGCCAACTCCACGCGGCCGGACAATCGAGATCGGCGCCGGCCGAACGCTGCATGCGATATTCGCCGGTCCACTCGCCGCGTCTGCGCCTCTCGTGGTTCTGGAGGCCGGCGCCTTCGGGTTCTCGTCAGATTGGGCGGCGGTCCAGGAAAAGTTGGCGGGACTGAATATCCGGTCGATGGCCTATGACCGCGCCGGCCTGGGGTTCTCCGCGCCAGGCCCCGAGCCCCGGGATGGGCTGGCGATCGCCGGTGACCTCGAGCGGCTGTTGCTCCACGCCGGCGAGCCCGGACCTTTCATCCTGTGCGGCCACTCGATGGCGGGGCTGCGGGTGCGCCTTTTCGCGGTGCGAAATCCCGGACGGGTGGCTGGGGTCGTGCTGGTGGACGCCACCACGCCCGAGGCGATGGAGTCCAAGGTCGTCAGTGACTTCGTCGGCCACTTCGGCCGGGCCTCCCGGCTGGCGGCCTGGGGCGCGGGGGCGGGACTGCTTTCACCGCTGTCGGGGACCGGGTTCGCCGACGCAATCGGCCTGCCGGGCGCGGCCGGGGCCGAGAAACGCTGGGCGTTTGCCGATGGCCAGCACAATCACTGGGCGGCGCGAGAGGTCCAATCCTGGTCGGACAGCGCCCGGCAAGCCAGGGAGGCGGGTGCGTTCGACGCGCGCCTGCCGGTCGCGGTGATCCTGGTGGGAGGGCTGAGCAGTCGCGGCGGGTTCAGGGACGGCCAGACGGCGCCGGCGAGGGAGTCCAACCATGGATGGGTCGAAACCGTCGGCGGCGCCACTCACGCCACCATGCTCAATCACGACTTCGCCGATGCGATCATTCGCGGTGTCGAGCACGTCCAAACTGCGGCACGCGCCTAGGCGACACCGCTAGCATCGGCAGAGCTGTTAGGCCCGGACGACCTTTTTCGGCGCGGGTATCAGGCCTTCGCGCTGCATGCGCTTGCGGGCCAGCTTGCGGGCGCGGCGCACGGCCTCCGCCTTCTGGCGAGCGCGCTTTTCGGAAGGCTTTTCATAGTGCACGTGCCGCTTCATTTCGCGGAACGAGCCTTCACGTTGCATTTTCTTCTTAAGCGCTTTCAGCGCTTGGTCGACATTATTGTCACGAACGAAAATCTGAACCACCGGTCCTCCTGTGGGCTCCCGTGAAGCAACGGGACAGCGATTCCGGAAGGGCCCCTCCGGAACAAGGCGCGGCAATTAACAGGCGAGCGTTGTTTTGTCCATGCGAACCATTGGGTGTAGATGGGGCCATGAGCAATGAATCCGACTGGACCATCCAGACCGAGGCGCGTCTGCTGGACGCAGCCATCGCCCATGTCGAAGCCCTGGGTTGGAGCCGGCGACTGGTCGACGCCGCAGCGCGGGACCTCGGATTCTCGATCGCCGAGGCGGAGCTTTTGCTGCCCGAGGGAGCCCGGGATCTTGCCGCGTTGCTGGCGAGACGGCACGACGCGGCCGCGCTGGCGGCCCTGGCGGGCCATGACCCTTCGGCCTTGAAGATCCGGGAACGTATCCGTGTCGGCGTCCTGGCGCGCATTGACGCGGCGATGGCGGATCGGCCGGCGACCCGTCGCTGGATGGGCTTTCTCGCCTTGCCGGCCAATATCGCCCTGGGTCTGCGGCTGCTCTGGGCCAGCGCGGACGAGATTTGGCGCTGGGCGGGCGACACCGCCACCGACGAGAACCACTATACCAAACGTGTCCTGCTGGCCGAGATTCTGCTCTCGACCCTCGCCCTTCGTCTGGCGGCCGACGCGGACGCCGCCGAAAGACATCTCGACGGCCGGATCGCCTCGGTGATGGCCTTCGAGCGCTGGAAGGGCGGTTTCAAGCCCGCCGATATCGCGGGGCGTCTGGCGGCGCGTCTGGGCCGGCTGCGTTACGGCGGCCTTTCGGCCTGATACTCGGCAACCTGACACTTGGCGGCCCGGCGCCTACCGGCGGGGCCTGTCCAAGGCGGACAGGCGATTGACGTGACCCATTTTTCGGCCAGGCAGATGGGCGCGCTTGCCATAGAGCCAGACGCGGGTCTCCGGCTCGCGCGCCAGGCCCGCCCAGGCCAGCGCCTCCTCGCCGAGCAGATTGGTCATCTCCACATGGTGAGTGGCCGCCGTCGGCCCCAGCGGCCAGCCGGCCACCGCGCGGATATGCTGCTCGAACTGATCGACCCCGCAGCCGTCCAGGGTCCAGTGGCCGGTGTTGTGAACCCGGGGGGCGAACTCATTGACCAGCAGCCGACCGTCATCCCGCTCGAACAACTCCAGGCCCAGCACGCCCACATAGTTTAGCGCGGTCAACAGGGTGGCGGCGATCCGCTCGGCTTCGGCATACAGGCGAGGCGGGGCGACAGCCGGCGCCGTCGTGCTTCTCAGAATGCCGTTCTCATGATGACTTTCGGTCAAGGGATAGACAGCGATTTGTCCGTCTCGGCCACGAGCGGCGATGATCGCCACCTCGCGGCGAAAATCCGCCGGGGTCTCGGCGATGGCCGGCCGTTGCTCCAGCGCCGCCAGCGCGCTCGCCGAATCGTCAGCCTTTTCCACCCAGATCTGGCCCTTGCCGTCATAACCGCCCCGCCGCGTCTTCAGCAGCAGCGGCGGCCCATAGCGTCGGAAGGCCGCGCGAAGCTCCGCCTCGCTGTCTATCGGGACAAAGCCGACGGTGGGGATGCCGACCTGATTGAGAAAGGTTTTTTCTTCGAGCCGGTCCTGCGCCACGGCCAGGGCGCGAGCATCGGGGGCCACCTCGGCGCCCAGGCGTCGCAGTTCAAGAACCGCGCCGGCCGGCACGTTCTCGAACTCGAAGGTGATGACCTGGCACAGGTCGGTCAGGGTCTTGAGCGCGGCGGGGTCTTCATATTCGGCCACGATCACATGGGCGGCTACCCGTCCGGCCGGGGAATCGACTTCGGGGGTGAGGATGGCGACATCGAAGCCCAGCCGCGCTGCCGCCAGGGCCAGCATCCGCCCCAGCTGTCCGCCGCCCAATATGCCGATGGTCGAGCCCGGGGGCAGGGGAAAACGTGTCATCGCGATGGTCTTAAGCGTCCTCGACAGTCTCGGCGACCGATTGCGTCTGGCGCAGGCGAAATGCCGCGAGCCGTTCGGCCAGGGCATCGTCCGACAGAGCCAGGATCTGAGCGGCCAACAAACCGGCGTTACGCGCGCCGGCCTCGCCGATCGCCAGGGTCGCCACCGGCACCCCGGCCGGCATCTGGACGATCGAGAGCAGGGAATCGAGGCCGTTGAGGACCTTGGATTGCACTGGAACCCCCAAGACCGGCAGGTCGGTCATCGAAGCGGTCATGCCGGGCAGGTGCGCGGCGCCGCCCGCGCCGGCGATGATCACCTTGAAGCCGTCGGCCTTGGCCGAGGTCGCGAAGGCATAGAGCCGTTGGGGCGTGCGGTGGGCCGAGATCACCTTGGCCTCGAATGTCACGCCAAGCGCCTCGAGGCTTTCGGCGGCGCCTTTCAGCGTCGGCCAATCCGAGCGGCTGCCCATGATGATCGCCACGCGCGGCTTGACTGTCATCTCGGGTCCTTTCAGGCGCAGCGGCGGCGGATGGGCAAACTACAGGCCTGAAGGCTGATCGGGCAACCTTCAGGGTTTCGCGACGATCGCGGCGGCTTCCAGCGTATCCAGCTGAGCCTTGCGGAAGTGGGTCCTGATCCCGGCCGGATCACCGAACTCCAGCAGTTGATCGGTGGTGGGCTTATAGGCCGGCCAGGCTTGGCCACCGGCGCAATCGGGCCGCCCCGCGCGCGCGAAGCCTACCCAGCAGGAATGCGCCAGAGAGGCCTCAGCCCGCTCACTCGGGGTGATCAGCGGCGTCCGGCCAGGCACAACGTCGAGGGAATCGAACACGAACGGGATTTCCGACGCGTGGTTGGTTCCCGGACGGATGCCTCTCTGTCGTTCCGGCACGTAGGAGAAGTAGTAAAGCCACGCTGGCGCCCGGGCTGAAGCCTTGGCGGCGATCCAGCGGGCGGGCGCGCCCATCACGGCGTCATTGAACAGGGCGCGCGCCAACGCCGCCTTGGGAGCCAGGCCGGCGGCGCCCAACAGCGAGGCCTCGTTGCTGTTGGAGCCGATGATCAGGGGGACAGGGGCAGCTGCGCCGCGCGCGAAGGCCTCCCGGGCGTTCCGGCGGATCAGCCGTCCGTCGATCACCGGACCGACGTTCGCCGAAAGGGCGACCAGATCGACCGTCGGAATGGCCCGAAGCTGCTCGGCCGACGCCGTCCCGCCGGCCAGGCCAAGCTTGGTCGCCAGCGCCGCGCCCCGAGACTCGGCCTCGGCAAGGCTGGGAGTCGTGCTCCAGCCGCCGCCCGACTGCACGATCGCCTTATGGAACAGGCCCCTAGCGGATGGAGCGGCCATTAGCTGGAGGACGTCCTCGCCGCCGGCGGACTCGCCGAACAGGGTGACATTGCCGGGATCACCGCCAAACGCGGCGATGTTGCGCCTTACCCACTTCAGCGCGGCGATCTGGTCCATCAGGCCGTAGTTGGCCAGCGGCTGATCCTTCGGCGCCTCGGCGGTCAGGGCCGGGTGGGCGAAAAAGCCCAGCGCCCCCAGCCGATAGTTCATCGCCACCACGATCACACCGTCCCGGGCGAAATTCACCGCGTCATAGCTGGGCAGATTGGTCGCCCCCGCGACGTTGCCGCCGCCATAGATCCAGACCATCACCGGCGCGCGCCGGGCGGCTTTGGGCGCGGTGATGTCCAAGGTCAGGCAATCTTCATCGGTCGGCCCGAAATAGCCGCCCAGATTGGGAATCCCCGGCGTGACTTTCTGCGGACAGGCGGGGCCGGGGGCCTTCGCGTCCCGCGGCTCATCCCAGGGCTGAGCGGGGGCTGATGGTTTCCAACGCAGAGGTCCGACTGGTGGCGCGGCGTAGGGGATCGCGCGAAAAACCGCCGCGGGTCCGGCCTCCAAGCCCAGCACTTCGCCGCTCTCGATACGGACGGCGGGGGAGCCTGCGTGGGCCGCCGCCGCCCATATTGCTGCAAGCGTCGCCATGCGGATGATTCCTCGACCCATGGCGCTGTTCTCTCCGGCCGCTCAAAGCCTGATGATGTCTGCCCGCCGTGTCGGGTCAATAGTGGGCATCGGGGCGGGCAAGGGTTGTGCCGGCGCCAGACCTCGCTCTAAGACCGCACCCTACGGAGGAAACGCGACATGCGCGCAACGATTGCTCTCATCGCCATAACCCTGTTCACCGTGTCGGCCGCCGCGGCGCCGGCCCCGATCGGCCCGTTGCCTCGGGCGTTCGCGGGCTACAATCAATCCACGATACCGGTCACCGCGTGCCGAAGCCTCGGTCCCACCGAGGCCCAGTGCGTGGTACCGGCTATGACCGCGGGTCGCTATCTGATCGAGGCGACGGGGACCTCCACCTCGCAGGGCGCCGACGCGATCCAGGCCCTGGAGATCGATATCGGCGGTCGCCAGTGCGGCGTGGGCAAGAACTCCGCCCCATGGCCCAGCGGCGCGCGGACTTTTCGCCTGAACTGCGAGGTGTCGTTGCTTTCCGACTCGCCGTTGGTCGTGCGGGTGGTCTATGCCGACACCAAAGCGGTCAAGGATCCCAAGGGGCCATCCCTGGCGATCCAGCCACTGCCCTGGAACGGCGTGCTGTTCAGTCAGCCTTTCGTTCCCAAGCAATAGCGGGTTAAGAGAAAAACAAGCAGTCGTGATTGTTACGGCTTAGGGAGACGGCTCATGCGCCAAATTCAGCATTTCGTGGATGGACAGGCGCTGGCCGGGACCAGTGGCCGCCTTGCTGACGTTTTCAACCCCAACACAGGCGAGGTTCAGGCCCAGGTAGCCCTGGCCTCCGCCGCCGAACTCGACGCGGCTGTCCAGGTTGCGGCTCGCGCCCAGATCGGCTGGGCTGCGACCAATCCCCAACGCCGCGCGCGGGTGATGTTCGAGTTCAAGCGCCTGGTCGAGGCGCGGATGGATGAGCTGGCGGGCCTGCTCTCTTCGGAGCACGGCAAGGTGATCGCCGACTCCAGGGGCGACATTCAGCGTGGCCTGGAGGTGATCGAGTTCGCCTGCGGCATCCCGCATATTCTCAAGGGCGAATACACCGAAGGCGCCGGCCCCGGCATCGACGTCTATTCGATGCGCCAGCCACTGGGCGTCTGCGCCGGCATCACCCCGTTCAACTTTCCGGCCATGATCCCGATGTGGATGTTCGGCATCTCCATCGCCGTCGGTAACACCTTCATTCTCAAGCCCTCCGAAAAGGACCCCAGCTTGCCGGTACGGCTGGCGGAGCTGTTCATGGAGGCCGGGGCGCCGGCCGGGGTGCTTAATGTGGTGCACGGCGACAAGGTGTCGGTGGACGCCATTCTGACCCACCCCCTGGTTCGGGCGATCAGCTTCGTCGGCTCGTCCGACATCGCCTCCTACGTCTATTCCACCGGGGCGGCGAACGGAAAGCGCGTCCAGGCCATGGGCGGGGCCAAGAACCATGGCGTCATCCTGCCCGACGCCGACCTTGACCAGGCGGTCAAGGACTTGATCGGCGCCGCTTATGGTTCGGCTGGCGAGCGTTGCATGGCGCTGCCGGTGGTGGTGCCGGTCGGCGCCAGGACCGCCGAGGCCTTGCGCGAAAAGGTGCTGGCCGAGATCGACACCCTGAAGGTCGGCATCTCCAGCGATCCGGCCGCGCAATATGGCCCGGTGGTCTCGGCCGCCCACAAGCTGAAGGTTGAAAACTACATTCAGATGGGGGCCGACGAAGGCGCCGAACTGGTCGTCGATGGCCGTGGGTTCGCGCTGCAGGGTTATGAGAACGGCTTCTTCATTGGCCCGACGCTGTTCGACCATGTGAAAAAGGACATGAAGACCTATCAGGAGGAGATTTTCGGGCCTGTGCTGCAGATCGTCCGCGCCGAGACCTTCGAGGAAGCCCTGACGCTGGCGTCGGAACACCCTTATGGCAACGGCGTCGCCATCTACACCAGCAATGGTCGCGCCGCCCGCGAGTTCGCCTCGCGCGTCAATGTTGGCATGGTTGGTATCAATGTGCCGATCCCGGTGCCGGTCGCCTACCATACCTTCGGCGGCTGGAAGCGCAGCGCCTTTGGCGACACCAACCAGCACGGTGTCGAGGGGGTGAAATTCTACACCAAGGTCAAGACCATCACCGCCCGCTGGCCCGAAGGGCCGGTGGAAGACAGCGCCTTCATCATCCCGACGATGAAATAAGAGGCCGGAAGATGATTGTGCTGCTGTCTCCCCCCTGCGGGGAAAGTCCCCCTGGAAGGAGGGATGGGGGCCGTCGTGGCGAGTCGTTGGCGGCTTCGTCCCCTCCGCCCCCAGAAGGGCGGGAGAAGACAAGATGAAGTTCACCCTGACCGAGGACCAACAGGCCATTCAGGACATGGCCCGCGCCTTCGCGGCGGCCGAGATGGGGCCGCATTCGGCCCGCTGGGACGAGGAGAAACATTTCCCCGTCGACGTGCTGCGCGCCGCGGCCGGCCTGGGCCTCGCCGGTATTTATGTGAAGGAAGACGTGGGTGGCTCGGCCCTGACCCGGCTGGACGCCACCCTGATCTTCGAGGCCCTGTCTCACGGCGATGTCTCGACGGCGGCCTTTCTGTCGATCCATAACATGGTCGCGTGGATGATCGACCGGTTCGGGTCCGATGCCGTGCGTCAGAAATACCTGCCGCGCCTGACGACCATGGAGTTGATCGCCTCCTATTGCCTGACCGAGCCGGGCGCGGGCTCCGACGCCGCCTCGCTACGCACCACCGCCCGGCGCGAGGGCGAGACCTATGTGCTGAACGGGGCCAAGGCGTTCATCTCCGGCGCGGGAACCTCCGATATTTATGTGGTCATGGCCCGGTCCGGCGGTGAGGGCGCGGGCGGCGTCTCGACCTTCGTGGTCGAGAAGGGCATGCCGGGCCTTTCCTTCGGCGCCCAGGAGCGCAAGATGGGCTGGAACAGCCAGCCCACCGCCATGGTCCATTTCGACAACGTCGTCGTCCCGGCCGAAAATCGGGTCGGCGACGAAGGCCAGGGCTTCAAGATCGCGATGATGGGCCTGGATGGTGGGCGATTGAACATCGCCTCCTGCTCGCTGGGCGGCGCCGGCCTCGCCCTGGATACAGCCAAGGCCTATGTCGGAAGCCGCAAGCAGTTCGGCCGCGCTCTCAAGGATTTCCAGGGGTTACAGTTCAAGCTGGCCGACATGGAGACCGAGCTTGAGGCGGCTCGCCTGATGGTTCGCAGGGCCGCGGCGGCCCTGGACGCCGGCGATCCGGCCGCCACGCGCCTGTGCGCAATGGCCAAGCGCTTCGCCACCGATGCCGGCTTCGAGATCGCCAACCAGGCCCTGCAGCTGCACGGGGGCTACGGTTATCTGAAAGACTATCCTCTGGAGCGGATCGTGCGCGACCTGCGCGTGCATCAGATCCTTGAGGGGACCAATGAGATCATGCGCGTGATCATCGCGCGGGAGATGTTCAGGCCATGAGCGATGACGCACCGGAACCCGAAGTCCTGATCTCGGTCGAGGGCCGCGTAGGGCGCCTGCGGCTCAATCGTCCCAAGGCTCTCGGCGCCCTGACCGGAAACATGGTCGCCCTGATGACGGGCGCTCTGCTCGCCTGGCGCGATGATGCTGCGGTCCACACCATCCTGATCGATCACGCCGGCGAGCGCGGGTTTTGCGCCGGCGGCGACATCCGCTTTCTGGCCGACAGCGCCAAGGTCGGCGGGGAGGGCGCGCGGCGGTTCTTCTATACCGAATACCAGCTCAACCACCTGCTGATGGTCTATCCCAAGACCGTGGTGGCGGTCATGGACGGCATCACCATGGGCGGAGGGGTCGGCATCGCCTTGCCGGCCCGCTATCGGATCGCCACCGAGCGCACCACGTTCGCCATGCCCGAGACTGGCATCGGCCTGTTTCCCGATGTCGGCGGCGGCTGGCACCTGTCGCGGCTCCATGGCGCTGTCGGGGTGTGGCTGGCGTTGACCGGCGCACGGCTCAAAGCGGCGGGCTGCGAGATCCTGGGCATCGCCACCGACGTCATCCCCACCGATCGGCTGGCGGATTTCAAGGCGCGGCTGATTGCCGATCCTTCCGCCATCGAGACCATCCTCACCGTAATAAAGTCCGATCCCGGCCGCTCGGAAATGATCGAACATCATGACGCTATCGACACCCTGTTCGGCGGCCCCACGGTCGAGTCGATCTTCGAAGCCCTGTCCGCCGATGAATCCGAGTGGGCGACGGCCCAGCTGGCCACCCTGAAAACCAAGTCACCTCTCAGCATGAAGGTCGCCCTGCGGCAGCTCCAGCTGGGGCGCACGATGACCGACTTCGCTGAAAACATGGCCATGGAAATGCGCATCGGCGCCCGAGTGGTGATGAGCCACGACTTTACCGAGGGCGTGCGGGCGGTAATCGTCGATAAGGACAACAAGCCCCGGTGGGACCCCGCGACCCTGGAGGGCGTCAGCGACGCCATGCTCGACGCCGTCTTTGCCCCGCTTCCCATCGACCAGGAATGGAAACCCTTATGAATTATGAAACGATCCTCGTCGAACAGCGGGGCGCGGTGACTTTGATCACCCTCAACCGACCCCAGGCGCTGAACGCCCTGAACACCGCGGTGCTGGCCGACCTGCTGGATGCCTTCGCCAAATATGACGCCGATTCCGTCCAGAGATGCGCGGTGATCCGTGGCTCCGACCGGGCCTTCGCCGCCGGCGCAGACATCAAGGAGATGTCCGAACAGTCGTTCGCCGATATGTATGGCGCCAATTTCTTCGCCGGCTACGCGAAGCTCACCGCGACCCGCAAGCCGTGGATCGCGGCGGTGTCGGGCTTCGCCCTGGGCGGCGGCTGCGAACTGGCCATGATGGCCGATTTCATCATCGCCGCCGACAACGCCAAGTTCGGTCAGCCCGAGATCAAGCTGGCGGTCACCCCCGGCATGGGCGGTTCCCAGCGGCTGACCCGGGCGATCGGCAAGGCCAAGGCGATGGAAATGTGCCTGACCGGCCGCAACATGGACGCGCGGGAAGCCGAAGCCTCGGGCCTGGTCGCCCGCGTCGTTCCCCTGGCCGATCTCGAGGCCGAGGCGATGAAGACCGCCGAGGCCATCGCCGGCATGGCGCCCCTGGCGGTGATGGCCTGCAAGGAGATGGTCAACGCCGCCTTCGAGACCATGCTCGAACAGGGCGTCAACTTCGAGCGCCGCCTGTTCCACGGCCTGTTCGGCAGCGCCGACCAGAAGGAAGGCATGGCAGCGTTTATCGGAAAGCGGCCAGGGGTGTTCACGGGACGATAGAGCCCTTCATTCAAGCCGGCTGGTGGCGTCGCGTATCCAAAGCGAAACGCTCCCGGTGTTTCGGGACATAGGCGCCCACCGCGTTCACCGGCGTGATCGACATCTCGGATTTGGCGAAGCCTCCAGCCGTCAGGGCGGCCCTTCAGAGCGCCGCGACCTCGGCGGTCCGGTCGCCGGGGCCACGGACCGAACGAAGCGCGATGGCCTTCTCGGCCGGGTTACGCGCATCGCTCGGTCTCCAGGCCCGGCGCCCCTGGCGAATGGGCTCAGCTGCGGATCTGACCCTTGCGGTAGTCGACATCGTCCCAGGTGATCGCTGAAAGCTCCTCCTTGCGCGGGCCGATATAGCCGAACAGGAAGGCCGCCACTTTGCGCATCTGGATCTCCTCCGATCCCTCGGTGATCCGATAGCGGCGGTGATGGCGATAGATGTGTTCGAATGACTTGTGCCGCGAATAGCCGATGCCGCCGTGAATCTGCATCGCCCGGTCGGCCGCCTCGCAGCACAGGCGGTTGCCCCAGTAGTTGCACATCGACACCTTGTCGGAGATCTGCCGCTCGACTTCCTTGTGCTCCATATTGTCCATCTGCCAGGCGGTCTTGCGGATCAGCAGGCGCAGCATCTCGGCCTGGGTGGACAGCTCGACCAGCGGCCATTGGATGGCCTGGTTGCGCGACAGTTCCTCGCCGAACGGCTTGCGCGCCCGGGCGTACCTAACGCTCTCCTCGATGCAATAGACCGCCGCCCCCAGCGACGAGGCAGCCTGCCGGATGCGGTTCTGGTGCACGAAGCTCTGACCCAGGCCCAGGCCCCGGCCCTCGACGCCCCAGATCGCGTCGTCTGGAACCCAGACGTTGGTGAACGACACCCGCGGGTGGTCGGTCGGCATGTTGAATGTCCACAGATATTCTTCGATCTTGAAGCCGGGCGAGGTCACCGGCACCAGGAAGACGGTGATCCCCAGGGCGTCGCCGTCCTTGCCGCCGGTGCGGGCGAAACACATCACGTAGTTGGCCACATGCATGCCGGTGGTCCACATCTTCTCGCCGTTGATCAGCCAGCCGTCGACCCCGTCGCGCGTCTCTTTCACCGCCCTGGTCTCCATCCAGGTGGCGTCCGAGCCGTGGTTGGGTTCGGTCAGGCCAAAGCCGGTGCGGATTTTGCCGGCCAGCAGATCGGCGCCATATTTGTCGTGCTGGGCGTTGGTGGCGAACTCCTTGAACATCAGGATGAAGGGGTTGTTGCCGACGATTGAGTGCTCGGTCTGCAGGTCGTTGTGCAGGCCCAGGCCCTTGGCCGCGAGGTGCTCGCGGATCACCGCCATTGCCAGATTGGATCCGCCCTTGCCGCCCATCTCAGTGGGCCACGAAAAGCGCAAATGGCCACTTTCGTCGGCGATCTGCCGCGCCTTGGCCAGCAATAGCTCCCAATCATGGCGGGGAAGGCCGTTGTTGTCCCAGTCGGTGCGGGCGTGCTCGCGGCGATGGTCGAAGAAGCGGATGTTGTCGTCCGCATTTTCCAGTGGCTTGATCTTGGCCACAATGAAGGCGTCGAGCTCGGCGAGATAGTCGACGAGATCCTGGGGCAGGGAAAAGTCCATGGCGGTTACCTCTTCAGGGTTCTTGTTTGGCTTTGGTTCGTTGAGTGCGTTCGTTCAGGGCGGCGCGATAGCCCCAATAGGTGGGTTGGTCGACGGCCAGCTTGGCCAGGGTCGTCTTCCATAGATGATCGGCGACGCCGGGCACGGTCAGGTCAATCTCTCCAGCGCCAAGCCGCCGAGCGAATTCCGCGTTCAGCATGGCCAGATCGCCGTCGATCGCCAACAGCGCTTTGAGAGAGATCAACTCGGCTGCCTCGGCGGCCGGCTGGGTGTCCAGCTGCCGGGTCATCATCTCCAGGGCGTTGGCGGCGACGCGGGCCTGGAACGACAGCCGTCCGGTGGTCTGGGACGCGACCTCGTCTTTTAGGAAAAGGGCGACGGCGGCGATGATCTCGCTGGGATGGGGATGGTCCTGCATCGGTCAGCCCGCCAGTAGCCGCAGCAGGTCGATCTCGGTCTCGCTGGTGCGCCGTGCGATCACCGCCCGCTCCACTACGGGGTCGGTGGTGCGGAAGCTCGTGAACATGCCGCTGCACATCACCCCCCAGCGCAGCGAGCCGAACACCTCCCAGAACAGGGCGCGGTCGGGATCTACCTTCACCCCGCCCGCGGCCTGATATCCCGCCCATAGATCCTCGCGCAGGCCAAAGCCGCCGACCGGCTTGGCTTCCACGCCAAAGCGCCAGGAGTTGGCGCAGATCCAGCCCAGGTCCTCCATAGGGTCGGCCACGTGGGCCAGCTCCCAATCCAGCACCGCGCGAAGGCCGTCTTCGCCCACCATGATGTTGCCGTTGCGAAAATCGCCGTGCACCAGGCGCGGGCTCTCCGGCGGCGGCGGGCAGCGGTCGAGCAGCCAGCGGAAGGCCAGATCGAACACGGGCCGGGGCCATTCGGTCGCGCGATAGTCGTCCAGATACTGGGTGACGAACTCCAGCGGGGTCACGCGTTTCAGCGTTGGGAATGCGGCCGGGTCGATACGGTGGGTCGCCGCGAGGGCCGCGCCGCACTGGCCGGCCAGCACCGTGCGGGCGTTGGCGAATGTTTCGGCCCTGGCGATCCGGCCGCCGAGGGTTTCGCCCTCGACACAGCTCATCACATAGCCGCGTCCCAGGCCGTCTTCCTCGGTCAGCACCCAGCGGACGATCGGCACTGGTACTCCGGCGGCGTGGGCCGCCTGGATCAGCGATGCTTCGATCTCGGGGCCTATGGCGGTTTCGGAAACCCGGGTTCCGCCGGGGGCGCGGCGCAGGATCAGCGGTGTCTCGACGTCGTTTGCGATCACATTGAAACGCCAGATTTCCTGGCTCGCGCCGGCTGTGAGACGGGTCAGCCCGCTGATCTTCGTCCCGCCAAGACGGTGGCGAGCCAGTAGGTCCAGGCTTTCGGCAACCTCGTCCACCCGTGTCCTATCTCTCGGTCAGTGGTTTACTCAAGCGCTCGGCTCCGCCGAACACCGTTGGACTCTAGCGTAGGCGATGCGGCGTTAAAACGGTCACCCAGCGGAAGGTCTAGCCGGCCATCGCCGAGTCGAGGCGCGCCCACATCGGCGTGCAATCAACCATCGTTCCGGTGGCGGCGGCTTCGTCGATGGCCATCACCGTCAATCCCGCCTCCAGTGAGTCGCGCGGCGTCACTGGAAAAACCTTGTCACCCTCCAACGCCGCCAGAAGATCGACCGCCATCGCCTGATCGGCGCCGTTGTGGTTGTCGGCGGTGCGCGTGGCGTAGTCGATCCGCTCGGGCTTGCGCCGATCCAAGGCTGGCCGGATCATCAGCTTGTTGCGAACCAGATCTGCCAGCATCGTCCCGTTGGTCCCGGCGACGTACCAGCGCCGCTCCTGGAGTGAGACATGACTGTTGGAATGGAACGATAGCGCCACGCCGTTTTCGTAGCGGACGATCGCCACCTGATGGTCGTCCACATCCATGTCTGAGTGGAACGCGTCGTTGGCTCCCATCCAGCCGGCGTCGCGCAGGGCATAGGCGGCCGAGCCGTCCTCATAGGTCATGGGGACGTCGATCCGATCCAGCCTGAAGATGCGCTTCCCCCCGAAACTGGACACCAGCGCCGGTCGCGACCCGGCGATGCGCCCGAAGATATCGAAATCGTGGCAAACCTTATCCAGCATGAACGATCCGCCCCAGTCCTGGCGCCGTCGCCAGTTGCGGGCCAGATAGGCGCCGTGTTCCGGGGGCAGGTGCTCTGTGGCGTCCATGGAAATCAGTTCGCCCAGTTCGCCTGAGTCGGCGCGGGCGATGACCTCCCGCACGATCGGCATGGAGCGCATCACCAGCCCGATGAACAGGGGAGGCGCCGCCCGACCGGCGAGGGTGGCGGCGATGGCGTAGGTCTCCTCCGGCGTACGCACGATCGGCTTTTCGGCGAATATCGGATAGCCGGCGGCGAAGGCGGCGTTCAGGTGCGCGAAATGCAGGTGATTGGGCGAACCGATCATCACCAGGTCGAACGGCCCGTCGGTCAGCAGTTCGCCCTCGTCGCGATAGGCGCGGCCCGGACCTATCCCCGCTTCGGCCAGGATGGGCAGGCCGACCGGCGAGGGGTCGGCGTGGCCAGCCAATTCCAGCATCCAGCCTACTTCTTTCATGGCCGCCAGAACGTGGGCGATGCGCTGGCCAAGGCCGATAACGCCGATCCGATAGTGCTTCATGGCCGTTCGAGCCTTCTTGGGAAATCTGCGCCGTCGGCGAAGGTTCTAACCCATTTTCACGCCGCCGAAGAGTTGTCGGCCCAGGCCGTCTTCGATGGACTCTCCCGCGCCGCGCCTATAAATCCTTCAGTAAGGCCCGAGCCGTTAGGCTTGGCTTTTGGACGGAATTTCTGGAACCGGACGATCAGGCCTTGCAACAGATTCCACAGACTCCGACGCCGATGGTCAGCGTTATCGTCCCGCACTACAGCGATCTAGCGGGCCTCGATCGCTGCCTTGATGCGCTCGAAGCGCAGACCTATCCCAAGGAATGTTTCGAGATCGTCGTGGGAGACAACAATTCCCCCGAGGGCGCCGAAGCCGTGGCCCGGGTCGTGGCGGGGCGGGCGCGGCTGGCGATAGTGATGGAGAAAGGCGCGGGACCGGCGCGAAACGGCGCTTTGGCCCTGGCCCGCTTCGAGACTCTGGCCTTCACCGATTCCGATTGCGTTCCCCATCCGCAGTGGCTGGAACACGGTGTCAGCGCGTTAGGGGAGCTCGATCTGGTCGGTGGGCGGATGACCGTGTTCCCGGTCGACACCGCCAACCCCAATCCGGTCGAGTCGTTCGAACTGGTCTTCAGATTCGACAACGAAGACTATATCCGCCGGACGAATTTTACTGTGACGGCGAACCTGTTCACCCGACGGGGCATCTTCGACCAGGTGGGTGGTTTCCTGGCCACGGGTGTTTCCGAAGACGTCGAATGGTGCCACCGCGCGACGGCCGCCGGCTATCGGCTCGGCTACAAAGGCGACGTCATCGTTCGGCACCCAGCGAGGCCGGACTGGCCCGCCCTGTGCAAGATGACGCGCCGCATGGACATGGAGATGTTCAAGCTGAGGGTGACGTCCGATGTGGCGCGGATCCGATGGATACTTCGTGTCCTGTTTTATCCCTTATCGGCGGTCGCCCACACGCCCAAGGTTCTTTGGTCGCCCAATATCAGGGGCCCAGGGCAACGGTTAGGCGCCTTGGCCGTGCTTTATCGCATCCGACTGCTGCGCAGCGTGATTGGCTTCAACCTATTGGTCTCCGGCGTTCCGGGAACGGCTTAGAGCCTAAAATCCGGCTCCAAAACTTTGAACCCGACTCATGCCACCATCGAGTTCGGAACTTCCGTGGAAGAGGCTTTCGGCGCGGCGAGATCGGCGCGATTTTCCCGCATGATACGTTCCACTACAGGCGCCAGCGCCCGCGCCATGGCCTGATGGCCAAGCGCCGAAAGGTGCAGGTCGTGCTTGAAACGAAACTTGCGCCGCTGTTCGGGCGAATAGGCCCAAAGATCGGGGATTGCGTCATACAGATGACAGCCTGTGTCCGCCGCCAATTCGCGGAACCGCGCCTGATAGTTGGATGGATCGCTGGTCCCCTCGATGTCCGTCCACATTGGTATAGGAGCCAGCAGGACGGGCGTCGGACTTTGGCGGATCCAGTTTTCCAGGATTTTGCGCAGGAGTAGCCACCCCGGGTTGTCCGGTGAATCGTAGTCCGGAACCGGCTGGGTCTTGGTGATCTTCTGCATCAGGTCCCGAATTCCTAGGGTCTTCAGCACGGTGCGGACGCCTTCGTTCTGCACGACTGGACGAAGCGCCGCTGGTACATTGGAAATCTGCGCACCCCAATCCACATGGGGCGCATCCTCCAGGGCCATCGTGTCTTTTGTCAGCGGTCGTTTGGGCACGGGAATGTGGTGAAGCGTCAGTTCGCCGTTTTCAATTTGATAATAAGGCTTAGCGTAAAATACTTCCTGGCCGGCAGCATCACGAAACCTCAGGAATCTGTAATTGACCCGCCGAACGTTTTCGGCATAAGGGCTGATGATCAGCAAATCATGCTCGACATCGCCGAATTCTCGGTAAGTGAGATACTGCTGGTCTGTTCCCGTTCCCGTCAAGGAGTAGTTAAATACTTCGAGGCCGGGCGCCAGGGTCTCCAGAATGTCGCTGAAGCGTTCGCCGTTCGAGACCCCGTCACCGGCCGTCTGGGAATCTCCGAACAAGACCGCGCGATACACACCCGGCGAGCGTTCCCGCGTGAACTCTCGATCAGAGCGAAACCCGGCCGCGTTGGTCTGTACACGGTAGCCGCCGTTTTCGAACGGAACCCTCGACTTGACGCTCGGCATGTAGGTGTAACCGATGCGTGGATGATAGCTCCACAGAGAGTGCCACATAGCGCGCCCGCCTCTATATCTTACTGTATCGTCTGGCCATACGTTCGCGGCGTTCCACGACAAGTTCATATTGGTCGCGTGGCCAGTCCTTGTAATAAGCCGTGCGCTGCAGCGCTTCGGCGCCTGACAAAACGGCCGCAAGTCGATTGGCGACCACAATGAAATACGGGTCCTTGCCAGGCGGACCCGGGTAGCGGCTTGTTCTGGTCTTGGTGACGCCGGTGTTGAGGAATACGCCGTCCGCGATCAGTTCGGCATTGAGCGTGTCTACAAAATCGCTGATGCCCCACTGTAGTTGAATGCGTGGCGGAAACGCCATCACACGTGTCGACAGCGATGGGGTGTCCCGCAGTTCGACGGATTTTTCGCGGATGTAGGCGCGCACGTCGCCTTTCAAATAGACCGTTACGTCTACCTGGTCGGCGAGAATGGCGGAGCGCGCATAGGGGCAGGGCGCGAATTTTCCATTGTAGAATGGATTTTTAACGGTCACGAACTCTTTTAGCCAAGCCCAGATGTCCTCACCGACGGCACTGTCAATCGAAGCTGTATCACTCATGAGTCAGACGCCCCCTCACGCAAATTATGTTTAGAACATCGTGTAGCAGAGTATATCGACGTTGCCGTCGCTCACGTCAGCTTCATCTCTTAGCGCCCGTGCGATTTCGTGCAATCGCGGAGTCATGGCCGCCACGTGAATTTCACCCTGGCTTCTCCAGTATTTCGCCAGCGCCTCGATCAGCCCCTCCGGGTCGCCGCCGCCTGGGAACTCGAAGTCGGCGGGCCGCATCACCGCCAGGGTGGGCGGCTCGAAATAGCTCGTGACGCCGACCTCGCCCGCGCGGGCAAAAAAGGCGGGGCGTTCGGCAGACCGCCTTGCGTTCGCCAGGGGCGCCAACATTTCATCGAACACCGCCAAGGCGAGGGTGTCGGCGGAAGTTTCCGTGATCGATTCCGGATTGATCGTCTCAGTCGAGCTCATGTTCACTCCTCCAGTCATCATTTTCCGGCCACTCCGGCTGCTCGCTTTTCCATAGCAGGCAGTCTTCGAGCACCAGCAGGTCCATCCCGGTTCGCATGAAGCACCGATAGGCGTCCTGCGGCGTGCAAACGATCGGCTCGCCCCGCACGTTGAACGAAGTGTTGACCAGAACAGGGCACCCGGTGAGCTGGTCGAAAGCCGATAGGATGCGGAAGAAATCAGGACTGCGTTCCTGGTCCACGGTCTGCACCCGGGCGCTGTAGTCGACGTGCGTCACCGCGGGAATGTCGCTTCTCTGCTGGTGCAGGATTGGCATCATGTCGTCGCCGTCGGACACGGCCCGGTCCATAGGCAGCTGGCGTTCAGTTTTCACCGGCGCCACGAGCAGCATGTAGGGGCTCTCGCCCTCGATCTCGAAATAGTCCGCGGCGCGACCGGCGATCACCGCCGGCGCGAACGGCCGGAAGCTCTCCCGGAACTTCACCTTGAGGTTCATGGTGCTCTGCATTTCCGGGTTGCGCGGGTCGCCGAGGATCGACCGCGCGCCCAGCGAGCGTGGCCCGAATTCCATGCGTCCGCTGAAGTAACCCACCACCTTGCCGTCAGCGATCGCGCCGGCGACGGCCCGCGCCAACTCGTCGGGGTCGGCGATCTGGTGGTGGGGCCAATCCTGGCGATCAAGGATCGAGGTGACTTCGTGAGGGGCGAACCGCGGCCCGAGATAGCTTCCCATCAGGGAGTCGCCTTCGCGGTTCACCACGCGCGGGGCGCCGAGCATCTGGTGCGATACCAGGAGCGCGGCGCCTAGTGCGCCACCCGCGTCGCCGGCGGCGGGCTGGACAAACAACCCATCGAGCCCCGACTCCCGGAGTACGCGGCCGTTGGCCACGCAATTGAGCGCGACACCGCCGGCCATCACCAGGTTTTTGGTCCCGGTCAGGGCCGTCGCACAGGCCACCAGCTTAAGAACCACATCTTCGGTCACCTGCTGGATCGACGCGGCCAGGTCCATTTCCTTGCGAGAGATCATCGTGTCCGGGCGCCGCGCCGGGCCGCCGAACAGCGTCTCAAAACGCTCGTTGATCATCAGTCCGGTGTCGAGATAGCCGAAGTAACTTGTATCCAATCGGAACGATCCGTCATCTTTTACATCGATCAGGACGTCACGGATGAGATCGGCGTATTTCGGCTCTCCATAGGGTGCGAGCCCCATCAGCTTATATTCACCCGAATTCACCTTGAATCCGCAGTAATAGGTAAACGCGCTGTAGAGCAGGCCCAGGGAGTGCGGATAGCGGATCTCCCTCAGCAGTTCCAAGGTCTTGCCGCTGCCGAAACCCAGGGTGCAGGTTGCCCATTCGCCCACGCCGTCGATGGTTAGTATCGCCGCTTCGTCGAACGGCGACGGGTAGAAGCAACTCGCGGCATGGGCCATGTGATGATGTGTGCCAAGCAGGCGTGGCGTCTCGCCGAGAACCGAGTCGATGTCGTCGCGAAGGCGCGCCTTGGCTCCCAGCATCCCGCGACAGGCGGCCACGAACTGGTCGCGTCCGGCCGGCGCGACCGACAACGCATTTTTCATCACACGGTCAAGTGTCAGCAGGGGATTGTCATAGAACACCACCCCTTCGAGTTCCGAAGGGTCGATGAAGGCCTCGCCCAGACAGTAGTTGATGGCTTGCCGAGGAAAGCGAGGGTCGTGCTTCTTGCGTGAGAAGCGCTCTTCCTGAGCCGCCGCGATGATCACGCCGTCTCGCACAAGCGCCGCAGCGGCGTCATGGTAATAGGCTGAAATACCGAGGACATAACCCATTTACTCTACCCCATGCGCTATGACTTCTGTTCAATTGGTCGGCCCACGTTCGCCACGTCACAGCCCTGGGGCCGGTGGAACCCTCGCCGATCAATAGCTATTGCATGCCTGAAACAGAACCCACTTTCCAACTTACTATGGACAGAATGTCGCAGGCAAGCAGTAAACCGCCTCAATCGAGGAGTGTAGGCCTAGATTTGGTCTTATTTCGCTGAAAACACGCTTTCCGAGCCGTTTCGTGGCTAGTGGACCGCGATTTCAGGCCTCAATCGTGAAGGTCAGCCCCGCCTTGGCCGGCAGTCGCTCAAGCAGCGCGGGGCCCATGGCCGCTGCGGCTGTCCAGCAACCGCCCGGCGTCGATGCGCGGCTGACGTCAAGGGCGAGGGCTAGGCCGGCCTCGGCCAGAATCTTGGAGGTGGAGCCATAGCCTGGGTCCATGTCACCCTTGACCGCCGCCCGAACCGTCCGCCCATCGGCGGCCTCGGCGATGAACAGGATGTCGTAGAAACCCGTTTCACGCTCGGCCCTGGTCGGGCCTTCGCCGGGCTTGGGCGGGTTCGCGCCGCCGAAATCGAAACCCGCCGCCGGACGCGCGCCTTCCTGGGGCGGCCCGGGGATCATCAGCATCTCGTCATACTGGAAGTCGGTTCCCCAGGGATGGCCAAGCAGGAAGTTGGTGCGATGCACCGCCTTGGTGTTTATACCGGCCATCATGAAGCTCGCGACCCATGAGCCTGTGGTTGTGTCCTCATAGGTCTTGTCGCCATCAGGCTGCGCCGGACCTGTGAACCCGGGTGTCAGGGCGAACGGATTGGCCAGCAGGGCGCCTACCGCGGGATCCTTCTGGATCGCGGCCATGGTGGCCATGCCGCTGGCCATGGTGCCGCCCGACAACCCACCCAGCATGTTGCGCACCCGGCCGCGCACCCTGGGCGTGGGAGCGCCGAACCGGGCCGCCGCCTCCCGCTCCACGAACCAGACGCCCATGTCGAAGGGGATGGAATCGAAGCCGCAGGAAAACACCAGCCGCGCGCCTGACGCCTTCGCCGTCTGCTCGTGAGCGGCCATCATCGTGGCGATCCAGTTGGATTCTCCGGTCAGGTCCACATAGTCGCACCCGACCTTTGAGCAGGCCGCCACCAGATCCGAGCCGTAGAGCTGGTAGGGCCCCGCGGTGGTGATCACCACCTTGGCGCGGCGGGCCATGGCCTCCAGCGCCGCGGCGTCATGAGCGTCGGCGACGATTAGTGGAAGGGTAGCCGGCGCGCCGATCAGATCCCGCACCTCGGCCAGCTTGCCGGCGGACCGCCCCGCCATCGCCCATTTCACTTCGTCGCCGACGCCATAGGTCTTCAGCAAATATTCGGCCACAAGGCGGCCGGTGTATCCGGTGGCGCCATAGACGATGGCGTCGAATTCGACGGCGGTGGGCATTGCGGCGTGTTCCCTGATTGGACGTTGAGTTCAACCTAGACCGAAAACCGGATGGCTCGAAACCCCGTTGACGGATTGGCTGACCAAACCCGATTGCATCGCTCGATTGCATCAGCGGTAGGCGGCTGGTGGCGGGCTGCCCGGTCGGCGCCTCGATGGACACGAACTATTGCTATGGCCGGATCCCGGCTCTGAACCATTGGAAATACGCCGAGGCTCACGACCTGATCATCCGAGCCTGGACCGAGCGCGACCCGTTCGCCGTCACCGGCCGCTTCTCGTGCACGCCGCCGCCCAACGCGCCACGGTGGCAACCCTGCCCCAAGCCCTATGACCCCGCCCCGATACCGACGCCCAGCAAACGCCTACGGCCGTTGATCGTCGTTTTGGGGAACGACATGCTGCGGATCACTGTCTGAGCGTCGAGGTCGGTTAAATCTGCCGCGCCCGCCCGGCCCAAAAGGGCGCGCGAACCTTGCCGCGTTGAATCTTGCCGGCCGGGCTGCGGGGCAGTTCCGGGGCGAACTCGATGGTCTTGGGGACCTTGAAACCGGCCAGGCGGCCGCGGGCGAAGGCCAGGATGTCGGCGCCCAGGCTGTCGCTCGGTTCCTGGCCGGGATGCAGGGTCACCACCACCTTGACCGCTTCGCCCCAATCCTCGTCGGGAACGCCGATCGCGCAGCTGTCCTCCACCGCCGGGTGCTTGATGATCTCGTTGTCGATCTCCTGGGGATAGATGTTGACTCCGCCGGAGATGATGCATTCTGCGGTGCGGCCGGTCAGGAACAGATAGTCGTCGTCGTCCAGATAGCCGACGTCGCCGAGCGTGAAATAGCCGTCCCGATGGGCCGAGGCGGTCTTGTGCGGATCGTTGAAATATTCGAACGGCGCCACTGGTGACACCTTGAAATAGATCGTCCCGGATTTGTTGCGCCCGGTGATCTCGCCGCCTTCATCGTCGATCAGTCTCACCGCGTCGGGCGCCGGCAGGCGCCCGACCGTCCCGGGCTTGGCCAGCCATTCGTGGGAGTCGATCAGGAAACCGGCCCCACCCTCGGATCCCGCGTAATATTCGTGGATGATCGGGCCGATCCAGTCGATCATCGCCTTCTTCACTTCCGGCGGGCAGGGCGCCGCGCCGTGGATCACGTATCGCAGGCTGGAGATGTCGTAACGGGCCTTGACCTCGTCAGGCAGGGCCAGCAGCCGTTGGAACATGATCGGCACCAGGTGAGCGCGGGTCACCCGATGGCGATCAATGGCCGCCAGCACCCCTTCGGAATTCCAGCGATCGAGGAACACCAGCGGATTGCCCTGATTCATCGCCGATCGCACGTCGAAGGCCAGCGGCGCGGCGTGATAGGCCGGCCCGGCGCATAGCGATACGTCATCGGGCTCACCTGGCGTCGGCAGGACCAGCAGGACGTTGTTGCGGCGATAGACGCCCTTGGGCCGGCCCGTGGTGCCGGAGGTGTAGAGCATCGCGCCGCCCAGCATCGGGTCTTCGATGTCCGATCCATCCAAACCGGCCAGGGTTCCGGCATAGGTCAGGAAACCCTCCGCGGCCTCGCCGATGGCCACCTTCAGTCGTACACCGGGCGGCTGGGCGCTCAAGGCGGCGGGGTATCGGGGTTCGGCGATCAGCGCCTTCGCCTCGCAATCGTTGATGATGTATTCGACCTCATCTGCGGTCAGGTGCCAGTTCACCGGCGTAAACCGGTAACCTCCGCGCAGGGTGGCGTTCAGGACCTCCACGAATTCCGCCCGGTTGCCGCACATCACGGCGACTGGATCCCCCGGCTTCAGGCCATGGCCGCGCAACAGCCGCACGATGCGGTTGGCGTTGGCGTTGACCTCGAAGAAGCTACGGGTCCCTTGTGGGTCGTGGATCGCCACCGCGTCCGGCTTCTCCCGGGCCCACACACTCCCGGTCATCCCGACGGCGGCGGCCTGGTGAAGGCGTTCGATCAATTCCGGCATGGACGCTCCCTGACAATCCTTGCGCCCCAAGGCGTCTGTCGGCCGGGTGAACGCTAACCTATTGTTTGACCTTCTTCGCTGGCGTCAATCGGAAAAATTCAGGACACCGCCGCTGGCCGCCATCGCGTCGCGCACCGCCTCGGGCGTGGCGGTGGCCCGGGTGTCGAAGTCGTGGAGTTCGGGCGGCACATACCAGTGAATCTTGTCGGTGTGATAGGCGGCCCAAACCGCCTCGGCCACGGCGACGGCGGGCACCAGGCGCCACATCCCATCCTTGGGCGCTGCGAACTTGGCTGCGTCGGGCAGCAGGGGCGTGTCGATCAGGCCAGGCAGGGTGTCAGCCACCCGCACGCCGTGGACCTTCATTTCCACCGACAGCGCCTCGGTGAAGCCTTTCACCGCGTGCTTGGTGGCCGAGTAGACGGCGATGCCAGCCATGCCGAAGGTGGCGGAGGACGAGGAGGTCGAGAAACAAAGCGACCCCGCCGTCGCCTTCAACAGCGGCAGAGCCAGGTGGATTCCGCTCAGGACCGCCACCAGATTGACGTTCACCACCGCCATCACGTCCTCCCAGGTCATGTCCTCGTAGCGGCCGCCCCGGCCGATGCCGGCGTTGTTAAACAGCAGGTCCATCTTGCCGCCGGTGGCCAGGGCGAAGCCTTCGATCGCGGCGCGATAGGCCTCGCGGTCGGTCACATCCAGGGTCTGGAACACACCATTGTCGCCGCCGATCTCGGTCTCCAGGCTCGCCAGCAGGTCGGCCTGAACGTCATAGGCGCCGACAAACCAGCCCTGATTGGCGAACAGCCGTGCGGTTTCCCGGCCCATGCCGGATGCCGCGCCGGTGATGAAGATCGACTTGCGGTCTTTAGCTTTGGACAAGGCTGTTCTTCCTTATGGTTAATGGCGCGTCTCTCTAGAAGGTTTGCGTCCCGGCCGGAAGACTTAGCCAGCTTGTGCTTGATCAGCACACGCGTGCGGGGCTTTTCGGACTGGGACACCATTCCTAAAGTGTAGTCGGGAGGAGGGCGCGAGAACCGCGGCCTGGATTGTCCTGGATCACCGTCGCTTTCAGGCTCGCCTCGAAACCCAAAGTCAGTCAACTGGGTTTATCGAGAGCAATAATCTCGGCTAAATTTGAAGTATTGTTGATGACTTTTAACCTGTAAATTATTAAAAACTTGTATAATTATAACATATATTTTTTGGGAAAGCTCGTGACATGGAGACCTAGTGTAATAATGAACAAAAAATTCAGTATGAGACATATATCCACCGCGAGGGCATCTCGATCATGTAAAGGAAAACTGTGATATAATAACCGACAATTGGATCGCGTGATGAAGCGTGACGGTTAGCTTTTCAAAACGCTGGAGTCGACGGTCAGATTTCCACCGGCCGGTCGGAAAACTGCCTTGGCCCGGGACCCTCGGACGGGAAGTGCGCCCTGAGAACCGAGCCGCAGATGTCCACGGCCTGAACGATGCCGGTCGTCGGGTCCTTGCCCGCCTTCATCGCCGAGCCGATCGCCAGCGCCGCTGCTTTCCAGGACGCTTCGTCCGCCTTGCCGTGCAGCGCCGCGTCAGCCAGGATTTGCACCTGCCGGTCGACCAGAGCGACAAAGATCAGAACGCCGGTCTCGCTGCCTCGGGCGCGCGCCGCAATCGAGACGAACTGCTGTCGGGCGGCCCGTTCCACCTTGTGGCGCTTTAACATGGCCGGGGTCGCCCAACGCCGCGCCGCCGGGATTTCCAGGATCAGGAAGACGAGGATGAACAGCGCCGTCTGGATCAGGGCGTAGACCCCAAGCGCCAGCGTGATTTTTTCCTCCGCCGCCCCGCCGCCGGATTGGGCCGCCGTCCAGACGCCGGCGGCGCTCGCCGCCAGGGCCAATGGGTGAACGCCCAGCGCCACGGCTACCGCGGGCACAATAAGGGAGACCGCGGCCGCCCAGGCCAGGGCCACCTCCGGATAGTGGGAAACCTCAGAGGCTAATACGCAGATGATCTCGCCGGACGTGCCTTCTTCAGCCCTGGCGACGGCGGCCTCGACGCGGGTTTTTTCGATAGTGCTCAGCATCTCACCAACTCCCCGAATCCCCACCGCCCCCACCGGACCCCCCGCCGCCGCCGAATCCACCGCCACCCCAATCGCCGCCGCCTCCGCCGCCCCAGCCGCCGCCTCGCCCTCCGCCAAGGAACATCAGCGGCAGCAGCCAGCCGAGGCCGCCGCCGCCACCGCCGCCGCCACGCCGGCCGCGGAAGATCGAAGAGAACACGAAGAAGATGATGATCAGTGGGATCAGGCCCGCGATCGGATTGCGATGATGCTGGCGGGGGGCGTCTGCCTGAGCCTGGGCCGCTTGCGCCGCCTTGGCCTCCGCCGTGGAGCGATCGAGGCCGAGTTGTTCGATGATCGCGCCAGTTCCATCAACAATCCCGCCCGGAATATCGCCAGCCTTGAACTTCGGGAGCACGACACTCTGCAAGATGACGCTGGACATGGCATCGGTCAGCGTGCCTTCCAAGCCGTAGCCGACCTCGATGCGGACTTTGTGTTCGCTGGGTACGATGATGAACAGCGCGCCGTTGTTCAGGCCTTTCTGGCCGATCTGCCAATGGCGCAACAGCTGGACGCCGTAATCCTCGATCTCGTTGCCACCCAGACTAGGCAGGGTGACGACGACAAGTTGCCGGCTGTTGGTCTTCTCGAGGTTCGCCAGCTTGGCGGTGAGGCTGGCCTGTACTTCGGGACTGAGCACATGGGCGCCATCCACCACCCGGCCGCTCAGTTCAGGGAACTGTGGGGCGCTCGCCGCGAAGGCGGGCGCCCACAACAGCGCCAGCAGCAGGCCCAGAAGGCCCGCCAGCCGAATCACTTGGCGGCCGGGGTCGGGGCGGCCGGGGTGGGGGCGGGAGGCGGTGATCCAGGCGCCGCTCCCGGCGCCGCTTCTTGGGCGCTCCCGGGCGCCGCGGTGTCAAAGCTGACGGTCGGCGCCGACTGAGCCGCCGCGGTGGCCGAGAACAGCGCCATGGGTTTTTCGCCACTGTACATCGTCGCTGCCCAGATCGAAGTCGGGAACACGCGCAGGGTGGTGTTATAATCCTGCACAGCGCCGTTGTAGTCGCGCCTGGACACCGCGATGCGATTCTCAGTGCCCTCGAGCTGCGACTGCAGGGCCATGAAGTTCCCGTTAGACTTGAGGTCTGGATAGCGCTCCTGGATCATCATCAGGCGACCGAGCACGCCCGAAAGCTTGTTCTGGGCTTGCTCATACTGTTGGAACTCGGCCGGGTTGGTCAGGGTGGAGGCGTCAACTTTCACCTGAGTGGCGCTGGCCCGGGCCTCGGTGACCTCGACCAGAACGCTCTTTTCCTGGGCGGCGTAACCTTTCACCGTGGCCACCAGGTTGGGGATCAGGTCGGCTCGGCGCTGATAGTTGCTCTGGACATCGGCCCATGCGGCCTTGGCGGCCTCCTGTTTGGTCGGAATGGCGTTGATGCCGCAGCCCGCCAGGGCCATGGGCAAAACAATGGCGGCGGCCAGGGCCGCGATCTTGCGGAATGGGTTTTGCAAAACAGTCCTCCCTCGCGCCGCGCGTCTCGGCGGCTGGTAAGAATCTAGTGCGCCGACCCAGCTTGCACCAAAGCGAACCTGGATCAGCACTCGACCAATACCATGAATCAAGCCCCCAAACCCGCTCATCCCCGCGAAAACGGGGATGAGCGGGTTTTTAGTGGATTAAGTTGTCTGCGACTTGGCGTCCGCGACATCGTCGAACGAGCCGTGACTGGAAGCGTAGAGCCTCGCATAGAGGCCGGCGTTGGCCATCAGGGCCTCGTGCGGCCCCTGTTCGACGATCCGACCGTCACGCAGCACAATAATCTGGTCGGCGTCGCGCACCGTGGCCAATCGATGGGCGATAACCAGACAGGTGCGGCCGGCGAACAATACGCGTAGCGCCCGCTGGATCGCCTGTTCGGTGAAGCTGTCGATATTGGCCGTCGCCTCGTCGAGGATCAGGATTCTCGGGTTGGCCACCAGCGTCCTGGCAAACGAGATAAGCTGGCGCTGGCCTACCGAAAGGTTGCGGCCTCGCTGGCCCAGCTGCGTGTCGTAGCCGCCCGGCAGACGCATGATGAACTCGTGGGCCGACACCGCCCTGGCGGCCGACACCACATCCTCGCGGCTGGCCAACAGCGTATTGTAGCGGATGTTCTCCCCGATCGTGCCGGAGAACAGGAACGGTTCCTGCAGCACCATGCCGACCATCCGCCCCAGCGATTCCAGGCTGACATCCCGAATATCCTGGCCACCGACCAGAATCCGACCGGCGTTGGTGTCATAGAACCGGTTGACGAGGGCGGTGATGCTGGTCTTGCCCGAACCCGTGGGGCCGACCAGGGCCACCACCTGCCTGGGTTCCACCTTCAGGCTGATATCGTGCAGGACAGGCCGGCCCGGGGCGTAGCCGAAGGTGACGTGGTCGAGTTCGACGGTCGGCGGCGCGTCCTTCAGCACGATCGCGTCCGGCTTGTCGGCGATGGTCACGGGCACGTCGAGCACCTCGAAGATCCGGTGTCCGGCCGCCATGGCCCGCTGCATCACCGTATATTGCATCGACAGCAGGCGCACCGGTTCGAAGAACCGCTGGACCGAAAGGATGAAGGTCACCAGCACCCCGACGGCGAGTGATCCGCCCAGAACTTCGTTGCCGCCGACCACGATGATGCAGGCCATGGCGACGCCGGTGAGAATATCGACGGTCGGCGTCATTACCTGGGCCAGCCAGGACGACGCGGTCTGGGCGTGGAAATTCTCCCGGGCCTTTTCCTCATAGAGAGCGAAGTTCAGTGCCTCGCGCCGGGTTTCCTGGACGGTGCGCACGCCGTTGATGTTCTCGGCCAGGGCTCCGTTGGCGATCGACGAGGCGTCCCGCGCCCGGCGAAAGGTGGCCTTGGAATAGGGCAGCCAAACCGCCCGCACCGCGATCAGGGCGGGAATCGTGGCCAGGGTCAAGGCGCCCAGGCGCCAGTCCATCCACAGCAGGATTACCGCATAGCCGAACAGGGTGGTGAAATCACCCAGCGCCCCGGTGGAGCTTTCGAGGAATTCCTGCAGCGCGTTCACGTCACCCTGCAGACGGCTCATGATCCGGCCCACATGGGTCTTGTCCATGAAGGTCAGGGCCACGTCCTGGAAGTGGGCGAACATCGCCCGGCGCACGTCGAAGATCACCCGCTGTGCCAGGCGCGAGGTCAGCCACTGGTCGCAGAAATTGGAGGCGGCGTTGACCACCACCAACATGGCGAACACCGTCAGAAGGGTGCGAAGGCCGGGCAGATCCCGCGCCACCGCCGCGTTGAGGATGGTCCCGATCATCCAGGGCGTGGCGACACTGGTCAGGGATGAGACCAACACCGCCGCTTGCGCGCCGATCAGGATGGCCCGGTGAGGTTCGAGAAACGCCAGAAACCGCCGGACGATCCGGGTGTCGAATGACGCGAAGATTTCTTCCTCGTCCGGCGTGCCCAGATTGGCGTTCGGCCGGGGGGCCGCCGCATTATCTGCGATGGTATCGGTCACGCAGCGGCCTCCGCCAGTTTGCGGCGCAGCCGGGCGTCGGCGATGGAGAGGCCTTGTTCGGCGCGGGTTTGAAGGGCGAACAGGTCGGCGTATTCGCCGCCCAGCCCGATCAGCTCGGCGTGGGTTCCACGTTCGACGATCCGGCCGGCCTCGAGCACGATGATCTGATCGGCGTGCATCAGGCTGGAGAGCCGATGAGCAATGATGATCGTCGCCTTGGACGCGGTGGCTTGCGCCAGGGCGTCGCGCACCTTCTTCTCGGTCACCGCGTCGATGGCGGCTGTGGAGTCGTCGAAGATCATCACCCCGGGACCCGGAACCACACCCCTGGCGATCGACATCCGCTGACGCTGGCCGCCCGACAGCGCCACGCCGCGTTCGCCCACCCGTGTTTCGTAGGCGCCGGGCAGGGCGGCCACATAGTCGTGAATCTGGGCGACGCTGGCGGCGCGCACGATCCGGTCCTCCTCGGCCCACGGGTCGGCGTAGGCGACGTTGTTGGTCACCGTGGCGTCGAACAGGAACGCCTCCTGCTGAACCAGGCCCACGTGGTTGCGCAGGGAGGCCAGGGTCACGTCGCGCAAATCCTGGCCGTCGATAGTGACCCGACCGGCGGTCACGTCGTAAAAACGGGGGACCAGATTGGCGATGGTGGACTTGCCCGATCCCGGCGGCCCGACGACGCCGAGGCTGCGGCCGGGCGTCACCTCGAAGCTGATGTCATGCAGCACGGGCGCGCCGGGGTCGTAGGCGAAGTCCACATGCTCGAAGCGCAGCACGCCTTCGGTGACGATCAGGTCGCGGGCGGCCGGTTTGTCGGCCACCGTGGGCTCCAGGTCGAGAATCTCGAACAGGCGCGATCCCGAGGTGGTGGCCCGGGCTGCGGCCGCGACGATCATGGCGATCTGTCGGATCGGCGACTGCAGCAGGGTCATGTAAGTCAGGAACTCGGTCAGCCGTCCGGCGGTCATCCGGCCCGCGGCCACCTGTCCGCCGCCGTACCAAAGCAACAGGCCCATCGAGCCATAGAAACTCAAGGTCATCACCGACACGGCCTGGAAGCGCAGGAAGATGCGCCGATAGGAATAGGCCAGGGCGGCGTTGGCCGCGTCGTCGAACTTGGCCAGCTCGAAGCTCTTGGCGGCGAACGACCTCACAACCCTGATCCCTTGAAGGTTCTCCTCCATGGTCAGGGTCAGGATGCTCATCAGGCGCTGAACGTGCAGCCAGGTGACCCGCAGCATGAACCCCATGCGCGCCAGCACCACGCTGGCCAGGGGCGTGAAGGCCAGACCCAGCGCCGCCATTGCCGGATCGGTGGCGATCATCTGGCTGGCTGCGATGCCGACCAGCAGGATCATGGTCAGAGCGACCAGCAGGCCATTCTGAATGAACGACCGCGCGCCCTCCAGATCGAGCATCCCCCGGGTGATCAGATCGCCCGAATGGATTTTGTCGTGAAAGCCGAACGATAGCCGCTGGAGCTGGCGGAAGAAATCGAGCCGATACCTATAGGCGACCTTCTGGCTGACGTATTCAGCCTGATAGTTGGCGGTCATGGTCAGGAACCCGCGCGTGGCGGTGGCAAGGATCACCAGCGCCGCGGTGATCAGCAGGGCTTGGCGCGCCTCATGGGCGGCGAGGGCCTGGGCCGAGCCATGGACGAGGCCGGCGATGCCGAGCAGCTTCTGGGCTTCGTTGACTGCGCCGCCGAACAGCCTGGGCAGGCTGAGGCTGGCCAACGCCGCGCCCAGCGAGGCGCCCACGGCCACCGCGACACGAGCCCGCTCAAGCTTCACCGCCTCGCCGGCGATGCGCCGAAGTATGCGCGGCATGGCCGCGACGTTGATGGCCTTGGGATCTGGCGCGATGGGCGCGCGAACGCCGTCGCCGGGTGGCGGGGGCATGAGTCTTGAATCCGCGAGGCTTGAAAGGCGATATTGAACGCCTGCGGCCTTGATGGCTAGGCCGTTCGCCCCCTTCGGTAGGTTCCATTTGAGGGAATACGGCCTGGAAAATCGCCAGTTTATGACATTGACGCCACCACGATCGGTCTGGCGGGCTGAGGTTGCAGCTACTGCACGCTGGGCCTGGTCGCCGGCCCGGCCTTCAGCGCCGCCGACGTGTATTTCGGCTCGCAGATCGGCTGGGGAATGCAGTTCGGATCGATGGAGAAACGCCCGGCCTTCGAAGTCTATTGGGCGCGCATCAGCAACCGTCCGGCCGCGATCCGCGCCCGTGAGATCGATGACGCCCCGATCCCGGCGCAGGCGGCCCCGGCCGGCTGACTCATTACCCGCGCCAAATGCCCGCCCGACCACGGAGAAATTCGAGACCGACGTCGTTTCAGCCGGTGACGGGCAAACCGTGAAAGGCGCGCACGAGGGGTAGCATGACCTG
>JAYTXV010000461.1:0-2687 GCA_043742805.1 Caulobacteraceae bacterium
TTGCCCCATCAGTCCGTTGGTGAGTCGTTTGAGGGACCAGAAGATAGGCCGGCGACTTCAGGAAGGCAAGAGATTTATTGGCTCTTGAGGTCTTCCCGAAGGCCGGTGTTGGCTTCCGAACCGCGAGGGGCGGCGTATAGCCGGGCCGTGCCCGTCATGCAAGCGTCACAGGCCGTTGGGTGACGAGAAAAGCGCCCGGCGGGAAGCGTTTGCCACGGAGCAGTCATGCGTCTGCGGCGCCGATTCAACTAACGGAGATGACCCAACCGTTCGCGGCGGGGCGCTTGTTCCGACGTCAGGCGGCGTGGATATAGGCGCGAAGCCCCTGGGCTTCGGCCTCGGTCTCGGCGATCTTGGTCTTCACCAGGTCCCCGATCGACACAATCCCCACCAGTCTGCCTTCGTCACATACCGGAAGGTGACGCAGCCGCCGGTCGGTCATCCGCTCCAGCAGAGCGTCCACGGTATCGCAGGGGTTGGCGTAACTTACCTCGCGCGTCATGCACTCGGCGACCGGCCGCGCCAGCCCCACCCCGCCTTGCTCGGCGACTACGCGGACAATGTCCCGTTCAGCGACGAGACCGATCACCTCTCGGTCACCTTCGACCACCACCATCGCGCCGACGCGGCGAGCGAACAGCATGGCCGCCACGGCACCTACGGTCTCAGTGGGCGTCGCCGTGAACACCAAATCGCCCTTGGCCTTCAACACATCGGAAATAAGCATATTTCCTCCACCGTCTCAGTTGGAACTAGGGTGCGTCCATGTCGGACGGAAAATCAAAGCGCAATCGCGTGATCGCTCTTGATCCCAGCCAGGCGGCCAAACGGTCCAATCAGCAACAGGCCGCAGAAATAGCCGAATATATGCGCTTCCCAGGCCACCGGCGCCCCGGCGGCGCCCGGGGTCAGACCCGTGGCGCCGAGCAGGACATTGACGGCGATCCAGCTCAGCGACATCGCCAAGACGGTCCGCCCGAATATAGAGCCCGGACGCCCGCGCCCTTCCATCAGACGCGCAGCCGCGCCCATCAGACCGGAGGCAGACCCCGAGGCGCCCACCAGAACCCATGCGCCGCGCTGCCCCCTGAGGCCGGCGGTAAAGTCGGCATAGCCACCGTAAACAGCGGCGGCGACCGCGCCGCAAACCAGGAAAAAGCAGAAAAAGGCCGCAGCGCCACGCCAACCACCGCCAAGATAGCGCGCGACAGGGGCCCCGAACGCCAGGGTGAACGCTGCATTCATCAGCACATGCGTCCAGCTGCCGTGAACGAACTGGTAGGTGACAAGGCCCGCGAACCGATCGGAGGCGAGATCCGTCGACGTCATGGCGAAGGTCTCCGGATCGCCGCCGCTGACCATGCGCAGGCCATGAGCGCCGATCAGCAGGATAATCAGCGCCACCACCGTCCATGGCGCGTTGATCGCCGGTTCGCGCTTCGGGGCTTCGCCGAGGGTTTCGACCTGTGTGCTCATTGGACGCAGTAAATGAGGGCCAGGCCGCCGCTACGCAACCGTCAAGCGACGGAGGCGTCCCGATCGCCGAACACGCCGACCTCGCGCGGCGGCGGCGCGGAACGGCCGAGAACCATATCGGCGGCCTTTTCCGCGATCATTATGGTCGGCGCATTGGTGTTGCCCCCTACCAGGGTCGGCATCACTGAGGCGTCAATCACCCTCAGCCCCGCCAGCCCGATCACCCTGAGTTGGTCATCGACCACGCTCATGGCATCGTCGCGCAGCCCCATGCGGCAGGTTCCGACCGGGTGATAGATGGTCTCCGCCGAACGCCGTATCCAGGCGTCGATGTCGGCCTCGGTGGATACCGCCTCGCCCGGTTCCACCTCGCCGGCGCGAATAGCCGTCAGCGCCTTCTGGTCGGCCACCTCGCGGGCGATCATCACGCCCTGGCGAAGGGCGCGCCGGTCCTCGTCTGTGGCCAGATAGCCGGCGAAGATGGCCGGATCGGCGAACGGATCGGCCGAGCGCAACCCTACCCTGCCCCGGCTCTCGGGCCGCAGCTGGCTAACGTGGATTGAGAAGCCGTCCTTAGCCACCGCCTGCTTGCCGTGATCCTTCATGATCGCCATCACGCAATGCAATTGCAGATCGGGCCGGTCGAGGTCAGGCCTCGACTTGAGAAAGGCGCCGGCCTCAAGAAAATTCTGCCGCCCGAATCCCTGGCCGAACAGCATATAGGCAAGGCCGGTGGTGATTCGGTTGACGCCCTTGCTATACGAATAGGCGGTCTTCACCGTCGGGGTTTCCCATGACAGCGTCACATCCAAGTGGTCCTGCATATTGGCCCCGACACCGGGCAGGGCATGGACCGGGGCGACGCCCGCCGTCTTCAGGGCGTCGGCGTCGCCAACGCCCGACAGCTGAAGGATCTGCGGCGACTGAACCGTCCCCGCGCTGAGCAGAACCTCGGCCTCGGCGAACACCTGGCGGGTCTGGCCGCCCTGGACGAATTCAACCCCGACCGCCCTGCCCTGTTCGATCAGGATCCGGGTGGTGCGGGCGCCGATCTCGGCGGTCAGGTTCGGACGGGCCATGGCCGGGTGGAGATAGGCGGTCGCCGCGCTCCAGCGCCGGCCGTCCTTGATGGTCAGTTGATAAGCGCCGAAGCCTTCCTGCTGATAACCGTTGAAGTCCGGTGTGAGCCTGTGGCCGGCCTGGCCGCCGGC
>JAYTXV010000462.1:0-4876 GCA_043742805.1 Caulobacteraceae bacterium
CACGCAGCCGTTCGGCGGTGATTTCGGCCATCACGGCGATGGCTACTTCCCAGGGGGCCTTGCCGCCGATGTCCAGGCCGATCGGTGCGCGCAGGCGGCCAATATGGTGTTCGGCCAATCCGGCCTGGCGCAGCCAAAGCTGGCGATCGGCCAACCGCCGCCGCGCGCCCAGGGCGCCGACGTAAAAAGCGTTCGACGGCAGAGCCGCCACCAGGGCCGCATGGTCGGTCTCGGCGTCATGGGTGGCCACCGCCACCGCCGTCCACGGATCCAAGCCGATCGCCCCCAAGGCCTCGGCCGGATCGTCCCGGCGATAGGCGACGCCGGCCAGCGGCGGCGGCTCTGCCGGTCCCTTGGGCCGCACCAGCGTGGTTTCGCAGCCCGACTGGGAGCCCAGGGCCGCGATGGCCAGGGCGGTGGGGTCGGTTCCCAGGACGATCAGGCGCGGGACGGGATCGAAGTGTCTGGCGAAGGCGGTCGGCCAGGATTGAGGCGCCGCTTCCGCGTCGGCGCAGACGCGGCGGATTCCGTCGCTGAGCCAAATTGCGGGGCGTCGGGCGGCGGTCAACGCCAGCAGGTCGCGGACGGCGTCGTCGCCCGGGGCTAGGCGCTCGAGTTGAACCTCTATCCGCGCGCCGCACAGCAGGCGGATGTCGGGCCATGGGCTGCCCTGGCCATAGACCAGCCGCCGGGGCACGCCATCGGCCAGCACTCCGGCGGCGTGCGCGACCACGTCGCCCTCAAGGCATCCGCCCGACAAGAAGCCCATGGCGCCGCTGGGGCCGACCGCCATCTGCGTGCCCACCGGCCGCGGCCCGCCGCCATCCAGAGCTATGATGGTCGCCAGGGCCATGCTCTCGCCGAGGGTTCTGGCGCGTTCGAGAGCGGGTCTGACGTCGTCGGCAAGACCAAACAGGGGCCATTGGGGCAAGGGATCCAGCATGGGTTTCCATTAAGGTTTCATCAACGCCGTCGATACCGCTTCTTTACATATGGGTGTTTAATATCCCGGCTATGAACCCTCTGGTTTCCAAGCTTGGTCTCGGGGCGGCGCAATTCGGTCTCGACGGCGGCGCGCCGAACCGGGGCCGATCGCCGGAAGCCGAGGTGCGGGAGATACTGAGCCTGGCCGCGAGGGCCGGCGTCGGCGGCCTCGACACCGGGGCGGCCTCCAACCACGGCGAGGCGGTGATGGGGGCGGTGATGCCCCGGCCCGCGCCGTTCGCGGTGACGGTCAAGGCGGCCCGGGGCGATCGGGGACCGGCCTATGTCGAGGCGGAGGCGCGCGCTTCCCTGGCCCGTCTGGGCCTGACCAGCGCCGATGCGATCATGGTGCAGGCGGCCGGAGACCTGTTTTCCCCCTATGGCCTGGCGTTATGGGAGCGGCTGAAGGCGCTGCGCGACATGGGCCTGTTCGCGAAGGTCGGGATTTCGGCCTATGCGTCCGACGATCCAGTGGGCTTGGCGCGGCGGTTCAAGCCCGACGTGATCCAGGCGCCGGCCAGCCTGCTCGACCAGCGCCTGCTGATCGACGGCTCCCTGGCGACGGTGCGGGGCCTGGGCATCGAGGTTCAATTGAGGTCGATCTTCCTGCACGGCCTGCTGTTCCGGCCTCCCGGCCGGGTTCCTAACGAGGTGCGGGCCGCAGCTACGCGCCTGTCGCGCGCCCGGCGGATGATCGCCGAGGGCCGCAGCGACCCGCTTCAGGCGGCGCTGGGTTTCGCCCTCTCTCGCCCCGAGGCCAACGCGGTGATCGTCGGCGCGGCCAGTGCGGCGGAGCTTTCGGCGGTGATCGCCGCCGCCGCCAGCCCACCCCCGGATCTGGACTGGGACGACATGGCAATCGAAGATCCCGAGGCCCTGGATCCCCGCCGTTGGGCGATCGCCTAAGGCGAGAGTGATTCACGCTGAACCTTCGGTGGCCGGGAGGCGTTAGTCACCTCATTGAGCACGCCCTGGTGTTGAGATCGTCTTGCACGCCGGTTAAGACACGACGGGCGTCGGGGCCGATCAGGATGCATGACAGATGCCACAAAGAACCGAGCGACATCGTACTGGCAAGTCCAGATGGCTGCGCGCGGCGGTGCTGGGGGCCAACGACGGGATCATTTCAACCGCCAGCCTGATTCTCGGCATCGCCGCCGCGCACGGCGGCCGCGGCGCCCTGTTGCTGACGGGTGTGGCCGGCATGGTCGCGGGGGCCATGTCGATGGCGGCCGGCGAATATGTTTCGGTCCACTCGCAGGCGGACACCGAGCAAGCCGACCTTGCACTCGAGTTGGCCGAACTTCGAACCGACGCGGAGGGTGAACATCTGGAACTGGCCGCGATCTATGTCGGCCGCGGACTGGATCCGGCCCTCGCCAAACAGGTTGCGGAACAACTCATGGCCCACGACGCACTCGACGCCCATGCCCGCGACGAACTAGGCATCACCGAAAACCTGAAGGCCAAACCGATCCAGGCGGCCGTCGCCTCCGCGACCAGCTTCGCGGCGGGCGCAGCGGCGCCCTTACTGGTCACCGCCATCGCCTCCCCGACCAACGTGATCCCGCTGGTTTCGGCCACATCGCTGATCTGCCTAGCCGGAATGGGCGCACTCGCGGCCCGCACCGGCGGCGCCAACATGCTGGCGGGAACGATACGGGCCACGTTCTGGGGCGCGCTGGCGATGGGCGTGACCGCGGGCGTCGGCTCCCTGTTCGGAAGCGTCGCCTGACACCCTAGGGCAAACTCACCCTGACCCCGCCGAACGCGCCGATTCCGGGCTTGTCGAAGCCGACCGGGTCTTCGTAGTGGCGGTTAAGCAGATTATCGACGCGAGCGAAAAGGGTGACGCCCTTGCCCAGATCGTAGGACGCCGCGATGTCGACCGTCGAATAGGGGCTGGCGGTCAGGCGGGGGATTGAGAAGTCTCGGTTGGCGTCCACCCGGCCGCCGACATAGAGCAAGCTCGAAGTTAGCGAGAGCCGGTCGGTCGGCCGCCAGACGGCCTGCAGGCTGGCCTTGTTCTTGGGCCGGCGCAGCAAGGCCTGGGCGGCGATGTCATCGCGGGCGATGGTGTATGTATAATCGCCGCGCAGACTGAGTTGTCGGCTCACCGCCAGGGAGGCAAAGCTTTCCACCCCGTAGGTCGTGGCCCGGCCGATGTTGGCATAGGTCGTGAAATCGGCGCTGGTCTCGATCAGGTTCTTGATCACAGTATGGAACCACGAGACCCCGAAACGCAGCCGGCCCTTGGCCAGTGGCTGTTCGAAACCGACGTCATAGCCCTCGCTGGTTTCGGCCTTAAGGTTCGGATTGGCGAAGAAGAGGAACTCCGGGAAGCTGACGAACAGTTGGCTTAATGTTGGAGCCTTGAAGCCCGTGCCGTAGGTAGCCTTCAACTGCGTGCCGGTGGCGGCGATCAGCCAAGTGGGGGCGATGCGGTAGGTGGTCTTGCCGCCGAACCGGTCATTATCGTCATAGCGCACACTGGCGGCGACCGTCAGGCCCTGCACGGGGTGGGCCTGGAGCTCCGCATAACCGGCTCTGTCGGCGATACCGGGGTTTCTGATGTCGGCGTTGGCCAGCAGCCGATCCTCGCTGTCTTCAGCGCCTAGCAACAGGTCATTGCCACCGCCGAGGGCAATGGTTCCCTGGTAATCCAGCTTCAGGCGGTCGCCATTGGCGATGGTCGGCGGGGGCAGGCCATAGCCGTCGTCGGGGGCCTGGATGCGGGTCCGATAGTCGGTGTAGCCGACCCCCAGAACGTTCTGGAGCGCGCCGTTGAACAAGGCGAAGCGGCCGTCGAGGCGGGTGAACAGCTGTTGGGTTTTCTGGACCGTCTGGGCCGCGTCGGGGATATTGGGGAACGGATAAAGGTCGTAGTTCTCGCCCGTGGTGCGCAGGCTGGCGTCGGTGTAGCGAACAACCAGACCAAGGCTGAAGTCACGGCTGAGGGTCAGGCGCAGCTTCGTCCCGGCGGTGAGGTTGTTGTAGCGGTCACCGATCCGCGCCTCTCCGGGGGCCAGCAGACCCAGCGGCGTGACCGGCGTATTGCCGGAAAAGTTATGGGCGATGTTGAGGGCGTAGCTCAGCCGGTTGGTCGAACCGCTGACCGCCGCGGTCTCGTTGAGAGTGTCGAAGGACCCGCCCTCAAAGCTGCCGGTGAACCGCGGCGGCCCCTCGCCTTCGCGGGTGACAAGATTGATCACTCCGCCCAGGGCGTCAGACCCGTAAAGGCTGCTCTGCGGGCCACGCAGTATTTCCACCCGGGCCAGATCGGCGGTGGTGACCTGGCCGAAGTCGAAGGCGCCCTCGCTGGGATCGTTCACGTCAATGCCATCGATCACCACCTTGGTATGATTGCCGTTGGCGCCACGGATGAACACCGAGGTCAGGCCGCCCGGCCCACCGGTCTGGACCAGGCTGAGGCCGGGCGCGTCGGCCAGGGCGCTGGCCAGGGTGCGCCACTGGTGATCGTCGATCTGCTGATCGGTGATCAGGGTGATCGAGCTGGCCACCTCGTCGAGAGGGGTAAGGATGCGGGTGGCGGTGACGACCAGGGGCGCCACAGATGTGACTGGCGGCGTATCGGGCGGCGGGGCCTCGTCGGCGCGCGCGGCGGCCGATCCCGCCAAGACCAGCAAAAACACCCCGGTGGGGGCGGCGAAGGAAGATCTGAAAACCATTGCCATAACCTCGCGGCGACCGTGACCCGTCACCGCGAAAACCGACGGCCGGCTTTTAAGTCGCGACGCCCCGTCCTGGGAACGCGCGAACTTTGCCGGTCATCCGCTTCGGCACACCCCGTCCGACGCGTTCGCGCGTGACCACGACTTGTGGCAGGTCTCCTGGCTCACGGGTCGACGCCGACGGACCGGCCTTCCCAGGG
>JAYTXV010000463.1:0-4438 GCA_043742805.1 Caulobacteraceae bacterium
CTCGCTCGCCAGATCCTGGATTCCCGCGGCCGGCCCACGGTCGAGGCCGAGGTCACCCTGGCCAACGGCGCCAGTGGCCGGGCCTCGGTTCCTTCCGGCGCCTCGCGCGGCACGGCGGAGGCGTTCGAGCGTCGCGACGGCGATCCGGCTCGTTTCGAGGGCCAAGGCGTGCTGGGCGCCGTCGCCGCCGTGAACGGCGAGATCAGCGCCGCCGTGGTCGGCCACGGCGCTGTGGACCAACGGGGCCTGGACAGCCTGATGCGCGAGCTTGATGGCACGCCAGAGCTATCGCGGCTGGGCGCCAACGCCATATTGGCCGTATCCCTGGCCACCGTCCGGGCCAGCGCCACGGCGCTGGGCCAGCCGCTGCACTGGCGCCTGGCGGACCTCGCCGGGGTCACGGCGCCGACCCTGCCGATGCCGATGGTCAATATCCTCAGCGGCGGGCTGCACGCTGCGCGCGGTATGGATGTGCAGGATTTCCTGATGATCCCGGTGGCCGCAACGACCTATGGCCAGGCGCTGGAGTGGACGCTGCGCGTGCGCGCCGCCGCCGGATCCCTGTGCGAACAGGCAGGCCTGCCCACCCTGCTCGCCGACGAGGGCGGCCTGGCGCCTGGGTTCGCCGATGGCGCCGACGCCTTGACCCTGATGGTCCGCGCCTGCGAACGCGCCGGGCTACGACCGGGCGAAGATGTCGCCATCGCCCTGGATATCGCCGCCAGCTCGCTGACCGACGCCGAGGGCGGCTATGTTTTCCGCCGCGCCGACCGGCTTCTGGACTCGGCGGCAATGATCGACCTTCTTGCCGACTGGACCGCCCGCTTTCCGATCGTCTCCATCGAGGACGGCCTGGGCGAGGAAGACTGGGCCGCCTGGCCTCTCCTGACCCGGCGGCTGGGTCACATCCAACTGGTCGGCGACGACCTTTTCGCCACCCAGGCCGACCGGATCGGCCGGGGTATCCAGGCAGGCGCCGGCAATGCAGCCCTGATCAAGATCAACCAGAACGGCACGCTGAGCGGCACGCTGGACGCCATTGCCGCCGCCTGGACGGGCGGCTTCGCCACGGTGATCTCAGCTCGTTCCGGCGAAACCGAAGACGCGTTCATCGCCGATCTGGCGGTCGGCGTGGCGGGCGGCCAGATCAAGATTGGTTCAGCGCGTACATCGGAGCGGATGGCCAAATACAACCAGTTGCTGCGGCTGGAGGAGGAAGGATTTGCCTTCGCCGGCTTCCCGTCCCATCGCGCCGCGACCGCCTAAGCAGCCTTGCGTGGCGAACGCCGCGATTGATTTCGCTTTTTCTAAGCAAAATCAATGCTGCTAAGGAATGTTGGATGTAAGCAAACCTTGCGAGGTTTGCTTAGGCGATTGACGAGGCGGGCGGCGCGGGCTTCAGTTAGATAGTGAATGTTCATATTTGGGAAACGAACCATGCCAGCAGCCAAGAACACCGAGTTTGAGATTCGGGGCGTCAACCACCTGGCCCTGGTCTGCAAGGACATGGCCGAAACGGTGAAGTTCTATCGCGACGTCCTCGGCATGCCGCTGACCAAGACCATCGATCTGCCGGGTGGCATGGGCCAGCATTTCTTCTTCGATATCGGCAACGGCGACTCGCTGGCCTTCTTCTGGTTTCCGGGCGCTCCGGAAGCAAAGCCCGGAATCTCCAGCCCGCAGTCCCTGCCGACCCAGGGCTCGATGATCACCGCCCACGGATCGATGAACCACATCGCCTTCAACGTGCCGGCGGAGAAGTTTGATGACTATGCCGCGCGGCTCCAAGCCAAGGGCGTCGCGCTCAGTCCGGTGCTCAACCACGACAACTCGCCGGCCCAGGTCAGCCGGACGGTCACCCCGGGCGTTTTCGTCCGCTCGGTGTATTTCTTTGACCCCGATGGCATCTGCCTGGAGTTCGCCTCCTGGACCAAGGTTTTCGACGCCTCCGACGTGGCCCACGATCCGATGACCGCCGACGGAACCAAGGCGGAAGGGCTGATCACCGGCCAAACGTCGGTCACCCGACCCGTCCTGATCCCGGCGACGTAAACCGCCGCGTACGCGCGTCTTTCGGACGCTTCTGTACGATTCCCGGGTTCTGGCGGGCTTGGCCGCCTCTTGCGGTGGCAGGATCGGCGACGTTTTCCTTGGTTCGCGCACCAAGCGTTGGTGGTCTGCGAAAGTCTAGGTTACGTAACTATCGTAAATCCCCGCGTGGGTCCGCCCGGCTTCTCGCCGCGTCGGCCGCCGCCGCCACGTTTCGATCCGGAACCCCGATGCCCGCCAATTCGAACAGCTTTCCGTCGACGGATTTCTATGACGATCCCGCCAACAGCCTGGGCTATCTGACCCGCATCGCTCATCGGGCCTTCTCCCGGCAGTTGGAGCGTCGCACCCAGTTGGCGGGCGTCTCTTCCGGTCAGTGGCCTTTTTTGCGGGTGCTGTGGAACCAGGAAGGCATGAGTCAGAGGGAACTCTCCCGACAGGTCGGCATGCAGGAGCCCACCACCGTCTCGGCGCTCAATACCCTCGAAAAAAGCGGCCTCGTCCGCCGCGAACCGAGCCGTGAGGACAGGCGCAAGATTCACATCTTCCTGACCCCCAAAGGACAGGCCCTGCGGACGGAAATGATGTCCAGCGTCGCCGAGGTGAACGATATCGCCACCCGCGGCATAGACCCCGGCGACATGGCCACCCTGCGCCGCGTGCTGGCGAAACTCAGTGAAAACCTCGCTCACGACGAGCTATACGGAGACTCGGCCTCGGCCGCATGACCACGCCAGCCTCCACGGGTCCTCTCGCTGATCTGAGGGTCGTGGAGATGGGTCAGCTGATCGCCGGCCCATTCTGTGGCCAGCTGATGGGCGATATGGGCGCGCGGGTGATCAAGCTTGAGCCGCCCGGCGCCGGCGATCCCATGCGCCAGTGGGGTCGCGGCCAGCCGGTATGGTGGGAGGTGATCGCCCGCAACAAGCAATCCGCTTCGGTCAACCTGCGCACGCCGGAAGGCCAGGACCTGGCGCGTCGGCTGATCGCCACCGCCGATATCCTGATTGAGAACTTCCGGCCCGGGACCCTTGAGGGCTGGAACCTGTCGCCAGAAAGCCTGATGGCCGACAATGCGCGCCTGATCGTCGTGCGGATGTCCGGCTATGGTCAGACAGGCCCCTATGCCGAGCGCACCAGCTTCGGCCTGATCGGTGAGGCGATGGGCGGCTGGCGGCACATCGTCGGAGAGCCGGACCGGCCGCCATCGCGCATGGGAGTCTCGATCGGCGACTCTCTGGCCGCAACCTATGGCTGCCTGGGAGCTTTGTCCGCCCTGCACGAACGTGAGCGCACCGGCCTGGGCCAGATCGTCGATTCGGCGCTCTATGAGGCCGTGCTGCAGGTGATGGAGAGCCTGATTCCGGAATACACCATCGCCGGCATGACCCGCGAACGCTCGGGCGCCTTCCTGCCCGGCATCGCGCCGTCCAATGTCTATGCGTGCAAGGATGGCGACTATCTGATCGGCGCCAATCAGGACGGCATCTTCCGGCGCCTCTGTCAGGCCATGGACCGCCCCGAACTGGCCGGCGATCCGCGCTACGCCACCCACGCCGCCCGGGGCGCCAACCAGGCCGAACTGGACAACCTGATCAGCGCCTGGACGCGTACGCGCGACATAGCCGACATCGAGGCGACCCTGATTGCCCACAGCGTACCGGCTGGCAGGGTCTATCGCGCGCCCGAGATGCTCGAAGACCCGCATTTCGCGGCCCGCGAGGCGATCGTCAAAATACCCCATCCACGCTGGGGCGAGGTGGCGATGCAGAACGTCTTCCCCAAGCTCTCCCGAACCCCCGGCGCCGTCCGCTCCATCGCCCCCCAGACCGTGGGTCAGGACAACGCCGAGATCTGGGGCGGAATCCTGGGGCTGACCAACGAGGAGATCGGCGCGCTGACCGCCGAGGGCGTGATCTAGCGCGAGCCACGCTTTGCCATCCCCTCGACAAGCCATGGGTGTTGCGAATGACTTGCAAGAGCGCTTCAAACACCCTCAGTGCGCGCGCGGCAATGGATAGAGGCGCCGCCGGCGAACTGGGTTTCTAAACGGTATCGGCGGCGATGATCCGCCCGGCCTTGATCGCCGCTTTGAAGGTGCGCCAGTCGGCCTCGGTCTGATCGGCATAGGCGACGGCGAAGTCGGCGACCGCCTCATCGAACGCCGCGCTCTTGCCGAGATAGCCTGAGATCAAGGCGGGATCTCCGGCCCGGGCGTGGGCGCGAGCCAGGGTGCGTCCGCAAAGGGCCGCATAGAACGGCAGCGCCGTCTCCAACCGGTCGCCAAGGTCCGCCAACTGGGGATCCTTGACCTGACGGACGTAGAAATAACGTCCGCCTATCGGTGCGCGCGTCCAACCCAACAGGATGTCGCTGACGGCCTGCATCA
>JAYTXV010000464.1:0-2150 GCA_043742805.1 Caulobacteraceae bacterium
AACGTGCCGTTCGAAAGCGCCTTGGCCAAATCCTGGAACATGCGATTGTTCAAGCATCTGCGGCGCGGCTGCGACGCGGCCAGCAAGGTTCTGGCCGACGAGCGCGGCCCTTGCCCGGACGCCGCCGAGCGCGGGGTTATGGAGCGGTTCAGCCACAAGCTGGCCATCGCCCCCACCGCTTCGATCTCGATCATCTGCGGTGGAACCAGCGCCGGCATCGAGCCGATCCCGGCCAATATCTACACCCACAAGACCCTGTCGGGCTCGTTCGCGGTCAAGAACCCCTATCTGGAACGTCTGCTGGAGACCAAGGGCCTCGACACGGAAGAAACTTGGGCCTCGATCCTGGAGAACGAGGGTTCGGTGCAACAGCTCGACGGCCTGACCGGCGACGAGAAGGATATCTACAAGACCGCCTTCGAACTCGATCAGCGTTGGATCATCGACCTTGCCGCTGACCGGACACCGGAGATCTGCCAGTCGCAATCGGTGAACGTCTTCCTGCCCGGCGACGTCGACAAATGGGACCTGCACATGCTGCACTGGCAGGCTTGGGAGCGGGGGGTGAAGAGCCTCTACTATCTGCGCTCCAAGAGCGTGCAGCGCGCCGCCTTCGCCGGCGCCGACATGGCCATCGACAGCGCCGCCCGCGCCGACGAGGCCCACACCGACTACGAAGAGTGCCTCGCCTGTCAGTAGGCTAAAACAGGGTTGAAAGCCCCGCCCGGCTGGCCGAGCAGACGCCGCGTTCGGTGATCAGGCTGGTGATCAGGCGGGCCGGGGTAACGTCGAAGCCGAAATTGGCGGCCGGGCTGCCTGGGGCGGCGACGCGCACACTGGCCAGGGTTCCATCGGCCAGAGCACCGGTCATATGCGTCACCTCGGACGGGTCTCGCTCCTCGATCGGAATCTGCGCCACGCCGTCGGTCAGGACCCAATCGATGGTCGATGACGGAGCGGCAACGTAAAAAGCCACGTCATTGTCCGCCGCCGCCAGGGCCTTCAGATAGGTGCCGATCTTGTTGGCAGCGTCGCCGGTTCCGGTGATCCGGTCGGCGCCGACGATGCACAGGTCAACCCGGCCGTGCTGCATCAGATGACCGCCGGCGTTGTCGGCGATGACGGTGTGGGCGATCCCCTGATGGCCGAGCTCGAAGGCGGTCAGGGCCGCGCCCTGGTTGCGGGGCCGGGTCTCGTCGACCCAGACGTGCATGGCGACCCCGCGCTCCTGTGCGACGTAGATCGGCGCCAGGGCCGTTCCCCAGTCGACCGTGGCCAGCCAACCGGCGTTGCAGTGGGTGAGGATGTTGACCGGCTCGCCGGGTTTGCGGGCTGCCGCCGCGCCGATCAGGTCGGCGCCATACTCGCCGATCCGGCGGCAGGCGACGACGTCTTCCTCGGTGATCGCCTGGGCCTCCGCGTAGGCGGCTGCCTCACGCCCCGAAACCGGCAAACCCTTGAGCATCGCCGTAACCCGATCAACCGCCCAAGCGAGATTCACCGCCGTCGGCCGCGAAGCCTTGAGCCTAGCGCCCGCCCCGGCCAGCGCCGCGTCCGAGGGATCGACCGCCATCGCGAGCGCTAGGCCCCAGGCGGCGGTGACACCGATCAGAGGCGCGCCGCGCACCTGCATGGTCGCGATCGCGCAAACCGCATCTTCGATCGTCTCCAGCACGACCATCTTCACCGAGTGCGGCAGCTTTGTCTGGTCGATGATCTCCACCGCGCCCGAGGCCGTGAGCCAGATAGTGCGGAACACTTGGCCATGGATCAGCATGGCTCAGGCCTCATCCGGATCGAGGCGCAGGGGGAAACGCTCGGCCCACAATGGGGCGAGACGCGGATGGCATTCGACGCGGCGGACGACCTCGCCGATGCTGGGAGCGGTCTCACCATGCAGCCGGGCCCTCGCCGTCCAGCGGGAGACGACGGTCACATAGAGGTCGAGCACGGTCAGGTCCTCGCCCAGTAGCCAGGGTCCGGGCGCGATCGCCGCCTCCATGAGCGCCCAGCCGCGGAGGATGCGATCCATCAGGCGAGCCTTGACCTGCGCCTGGGCCGCCTCGCCGTCGACCACACGGGCAGGGACGTCCCTGATCCAGTAGAGGGCGTAGATCGACGAGGACACGAAGGCCATCCAGCGCAAGAAA